>JAQCLE010000148.1 GCA_027592755.1 Bacteroidota bacterium
ACGTGGCAAACATTAAGCATTACGGGATATTGCAACTTTATTCATAAAGGTTCGGATGAGTGTGTTATTTGTACTGATGGTTGACCCTTGACGGCATAGTCAATCCAGTATGCGGAGATCATCGCTCCACCAGCTCCCATTATAAAGCCAGAGCCATTGAGATTGAAAGTTGGCATTTCTTTTCCAAAGAATTTCGTTATTGGCATGTCAGCTTTTCTTGGGCTGATAACTTCCTCACCTGTCTGCATGTTGATAATAGCGAAATTCTTAAACTGAATACCATCTGTGTATTTGATTTCAACAAAATCAGAAATATAGGGTTCATTGGGATCGGATAATACATTGATGTATTCCTCGAAAAGAGTTGCCGGTTCTTTCTTCTTTCCATCGGCACCTCTTATCGCCTTGGCGCCATTCATTATGTCACTTTCCCACAGTTTGTTACCATCACGGCTGTCTATGCCATGAAGTTTCATGTCTGAGGTTCCAATTAACAGAATGCCAGAATCGGTAATCTTTGTAAACTCTATTTCTTTGTCAAAGTCAAGCTGCCAAAGCGCATCCTGGGCCATCAAGTTGGGTTTCAAGCCGATGCTTAACATCAGCACAAGTGTTGTTAAAGTAATTTGAAATTGTTTTTTCATATCGGTAATTTTAATTAAGTTAATACTTGATTTTAATGGTTTATAATTTTAAGACTTTTTAAGACTAATAAATTTCTCCCAAAATTTGGCAGGAATTTTGGACTACATATTATTACATGATGCCAAAAAACCTTAGCATAAAAAAGTTAATATGAAAAACTGGTTGGATTCGATTACAAAATCGAAAGGTTAATTTATTAAGAAACCCTGAAAAACCATAAAAATTATATTCTCTGAATATTCCCATGTCTTATCGAGATACCTTAAGTTTTTCACCCAGCGCCAGATTGATGTCGACTTTATTATTCAACTCCATAAGCTCACGGACAGTAAGGTTGTAGCGCTTACCTATGTTGTACATCGTGTCACCGGCCACCACTGTATGAAGTGAAGGCTCCTTTGGCGAACGTTCTTTAAATGTGGGATCATCGCCTCTTTCCAATTGCAGTTTTTGGCCGATTGCTAATGAATCTGTCTTTGCAATCAGGTTAATTTCAATTAATTCCTGTACAGAAACATTGTATTTTCTGCCAATGGCATAAAGTGTTTCTCCTTCTGCAACTTCATGAAATAATACCGTTGTTTCCTCTCTAATGCTAGGGTTTATCGTTTCCACAATGTTTGGGTTACGAAGTTGAAGGTATTGCCCTGGTCTAAGGTCGTTGGATGTCAGGGCATTCCATTTCTTAATGTCTCCAACGGTTACACCATACATCCTGGAAATCATGTAGAGTGTTTGACTTTTCAATACGAGATGATTGGTGACAATGTCCTTATTTGAAGTTTGAGTTACCGGAATCGTTTTATCACTGCTTCCATTAAGTGTAAATTCATCAGGTATTTGTTCAATCGTAAAGTTTTTTTCAGGTTCCGGATTAACAGCTTCAATTTTCCTTTCCGGTTTAACCAATTCGGTATCTATGGGTTCATCAATTTCAACATCCTTTTTATCCAGCTCAACCGGCCTATCGCCTGGTCTGCGTTTTCGCAACCACATAATACGACCAGGTTCAGGTTTGTCTTTGGCCGCCATACGATTTTTTTTGGCCAGTTGCTTTTGTTTGATACCATACTTCTGCGAAATGGACCACATGGTCTCACCAGCCTGCACAGTATGATAATAAACTCGAGACTTGTTCTTTTTGCTTCTTAAATAATAAACTCCTCCACTTTGGATTTTATCTGAATCCTTGAGATCATTAAACCTGGTCAAATGTCTTATTTCAATACCTCCATTTTTTGCCAGAGATTCAGCGTTATCATCTTCACGAGCCACGATAGCCTTAATATTATTAATCTTTACCAGGATATTCGAACTCTGCGTATCGGATGGTTTTATATCCGAGTAGATTTCAACTATTGGTTCTTCTTTTGGTGCTTCTTCTTTTTTACTGGCTATCACCATACCTTTCTTGCTTTTGAAAGGAACTATAACCGTATAGACCTTTTCGGTCGGTACATCCCCATGCTTCAGCCATTTATTGTATTGAAAGACCAAATCCTCATCAGCTTTTAATTTACTCGCTATCTGCTTGAGGCTCTTATTGGCACCATCTTCATATTCAATCAGTGATAGGCCTTCCGAATGCGGTTTCCCCACTTCATCCCGGAAGGCGATGTAGTGGGCAAAAAACTTCTTGACATACCAAAACGTGTTTTTGTCAATGGTCATACGCTTTACACCAAACTCTGCTTGATCAACATGTTTTTTGGCGCCACCTGGACCTGTATTATAAGCCAGGCATGCATAAATCCAATTATTAAAATAGAAGTTCATCCGCTTAAGGTATTTGGCAGCTCCACGTGATGCGGCCACGATATTCAATCTCTCATCAACATTATGATCAATTCGAAGGCCCACTTCCTTGCCAGCGGCTTCTTTAAATTGCCAAAAACCAACAGCATTTGCCGATGAGACAGCATCAGATATTAGTGCACTCTCCTGAATGGTGAGAAACTTGAACTCGTCAGGAATTCTCTCTTCCTTAAAGATTCTTTCAATAATGGGAAAGTACAGGTTCATCCTGTCCACTTTAATATTAAAATATTTCGGGCTGGCCCTAAGCGCATCTACGTCCTTCTGAATCTCCATTTGGGCAACCTCAGTGATCTTGAGGTGAATCCCACCAAAGTCCATCTGTGATGGAACCTTTGGGTTAACCTGTGAAAATGTCAATGAGCCATTCAATAAAATCAATACGCTGCATCCAATTCTCCTCATACAAGTTTCCTTATCACCATTATACCATCACGGATAGGTAGCAAGACATTTTCAACACGATCATCCTTAGTAATCATTTTATTGAACTCCCTTAGCCTTTCAGTTTCTATATCTGTCTTTTCCGGTTCATTGAGCACTTTGCCACTCCATAAGACATTATCTGCGAGGATGTATCCACCCTTATTCACTTTTTGAAGCACCAACTCATAGTAATTCGAATAATTTTCTTTGTCTGCGTCAATGAAAACCAGATCAAATTGATTATCAAGCTGAGGAATAATTTCCTGGGCATCACCAATTCTAAAATCGATCATTGCTGAATACAATGACTCCGCAAACGAGGCAGTAGTCCTCCCCTCCAACTCCTCATTTATATCTATAGTAGTAAGTTTACCATCCGGCTGGAGCCCTTCAGCTAAGCATAACGCCGAATATCCAGTATACGTGCCTATCTCAAGAATGAAGCGAGGCCTGATCATTTTCGAAAGCATCGAAAGCATCCGCCCTTGCAAATGTCCTGACAACATTCTGGGATACAGGAAATTCGCGTAGGTGTCTCGGTTGATTTTTTGGAGAAGCGGGTCTTCAGGACTGGTATGTTGTTCTGCGTAATCCTGAAATTTCTCGTTTGTAATGTCCATTAATGGAATACCGCTGCTCCTTTAACGGGGCATAAAGTTCATTAATTAGACAGGAATGTCAAAATACTGAGATTCTTTTCTTCAAAAGACTCGTTAGCTATTTCAACCAAATCTGAACTGGTCACACTTTTTATCTCATCAAATATCTCTTCTATCCTGCGTATCTTTTCAAGATCAAGAAGGCTCTTTGCCATCATGAGCATATGGCTGTTGTTGTTTTCCTCCGCCATGGCCAGCTGCCCCATTAACTGCTCTTTTGCTTTGTGAAGTTGTAAAGTGCCAAGCTTTACTTCTCTTAATTTTTGCAATTCTTTTAAAACCAACTGAATCCCCCGCTTCACCTGCCGAGGCTCCGTACCAAAAAAGATTCCCATGCTACCGGTATCAACATATGGCGTATAACTGGCGTCAATAGAGTAAACCATACCAAATTTTTCGCGAAGCGTCAGATTAAGCCGGGAATTCATTCCCGGTCCACCGAGAATGTTAAGGAGCATAAAAAAGGGAAGTCTTCTTTTGTCCTTTATGGAATATGTAGTGTTACCTATTGCACACTGTGCCTGCGTGAGTGACCTTTTAATTTCCCTCGATAAAGGGTTGTATACCTCAAATTCCTCTCTTTTGTTCATGGCTTTAAATCTGCCAATCGAATCCAAGTGTTTTTGAGCCAGTTTGAGGACTTTTTTAAATGAAACATTGCCGACACTTGTGAATATTATCTTGTCTGAATTGAGATTGTCATTTACAAACCTTTGGAAATCCTCTTTGTGGAATGATTTAACACTTTTGGCATTTCCCAAGATATTTTTACCCAGTTGGTGGCCTTCGAAAATCAGCTCATCAAATTCGTCCTGAATGGCATCTTCAGGTGAATCATAATACATGGCCATTTCTTCGAGAATTACACTTCGTTCTTTTTCTATCTGCTTTTCAGGAAAAGTAGACCTGAAGGCAATATCAGTAATAAGATCAATTGCCTTATCAAAATGATTATCTATAACGGATGCGTAAAAGCAAATTTTTTCTTTAGTAGTGTAAGCATTTAATTCGCCGCCTACCGATTCAAGACTGTTAATAATATGAAAAGCATTTCGTTTTTCGGTACCCTTGAATGCCATGTGTTCCCAAAAATGCGCCATGCCCTGTTCATGAGGTCTTTCATCACGACTACCGATATCGAGCATGATGCCACAGTGAATTATTTTGGTATTTGTGACCTGTTTATGAACAACACGAATGCCATTCTGCAGGGTGTATAATTCGTACTCTTTCATTTTTAGAAGGGCACAAAAGTACTTTTATGTTTGATGCTTTAAAAGTTTGACTTTTGGTAATTCAATTGAAAGCGAAAACAATAAAAACTAATTCAGGTTGAGGGTTCTTATCACCGATTTTTTTGGTGTTATGGCTGGATCAAGCTATGCTGTTTTTAACCTGGCGAAAGGTTTGAACTCACGCGGCCATTATGTCTTGGTTGGGTACAGAGAGGGTACTTTCTTGCATGCCCTGCTGGAAAATTCTTCAATAAATGCCATCGCCATAAATGCCAAAAATAAGTTGGATTTTAAGGCTGCCAGCAAACTGGCAAAATTAGCGACCCAAGAAAAAATTGACATTGTATTCGCACAGGGTACAACAGACCGATACATTACCATTTTTGCCAGATGGGTTTTCGGCCTTGAAGCCCGTTTGATCCATATTCGCCAACAAAAACCGGTCGGATTGAGCAGGGCGAAGGGCATTTTCTATACTTGGGGAACAGATAAGATCGTAGCAGTAAGCCGTGCCGTCAAACAATTTCTTATGGAATCAGGTATCCCGGAATCCCATATTGAAATAATTAATAATAGTATCCCACCTGAATCTATTGAAAATATAAACCTGGAAGCCGTGGAAAGGTTAAAAAAGGAATATGGGATTTTACAGGATGATCTGGTCATTGGTTGTGTTTCCCGAATTAAAAAACAGGATCAAATCCTCAAAGCCATTGAACGAATTGATCTTCCGATTAAAGTGATATTTGTTGGTATCTCTGACGATTATCCCCATCTAAAAAAACTCTCAACCGAAATTTCAAAGAAACATAAATTTTTTTTCACAGGTGAAATTTCCCATCAAGATACCTTGGCTCACTATCCACTTTTTACTATGAAAATACTGGCGTCCGATATGGAGGGCTTTAGCTTGTCTTTATTAGAAGCTATGGCCATTGGAGTTCCCGTTATTGCTACCAATGCCTCAGGCAATCCTGATTTGATAAGGGACGGTGAAAATGGGCTGTTATTTCAGGATGAGGATATTGAAGGGTTGACCCATTGCATCAACCAAATAATTGAAAACAAAGTTTTAAGAATGAAGCTGATTGAACAAGGGGTTAAAGCTGTTAGTGAAACATCCAGGTTTGAAAAAATGATAGTGAAGTATGAATCAATTTATGAGTTAACATACTGAATCCAGAGTTGCAAAAAGTCATTTGCAAGTTGATTGATGGTACCCCAAAAAATAGGACAGTAAGTTTAGTTCCTAAATGAACGATTAAATTTACTGATATGACACGAAAAAAGTACACCTCAAAATTCAAGGCCAAAGTGGTTCTTGAAGCATTAAAAGAGCAGTCCAGCATAGCTGAGATGGCCCAGAAGTTTGATTTGGCACCTCAACAGATCCATCTTGAAACATCCTTGCCAAGGTGGGTATGACTACCGGAAAACAGATAGCTTACACCGGAATATTGTTGCATATCATTCCGAATCTTGCCTTCAACTTCATTCTCACTGTATCGAATAATTTGTTGAAATTCATCGAAAACCAGTAATATCTCAGGGCTCTGATCCTGTAATAAGCTCATCAAGCTCCCAAACGTATGAAATGAATCATCTGTCGAATGGAAATTGAAACTCACTTCAGGAAGGCTTGAAAACTGGTCAAATGAAATTATCGGCTTCATTTTTTTTATAGCTTCCCATTCCCGCTAGTTTACCTACAAGTTCATTAAAGCTTGGTGTTCCTTGCAGATCAACAAAAATGCACTTGGTCCCTTGCGGCTCTAACTTGCTAAAAAGATGTTTTATTAAACCTGTTTTACCTACTCGCCGAATGCCGATGATGACACTTGTTGATCCTCCCTGAAACTGCTTTACCAACCAGTTTGTCTCGTTTTCCCGATCACAGAAATATTTAGGGCCGAAATAACCCGAGAAAGGAAATGAAGTTTTTGGGGCATTCATTATACCAAAAGTATTATACCAAAAGTCACAACTATCCGAAAGTCTAATTTCAAAAAACGGATAAAATAGCGGAAAAAGTTCAAACCTTTGA
>JAQCLE010000149.1 GCA_027592755.1 Bacteroidota bacterium
TCAAAGGTTTGAACTTTTTCCGCTATTTTATCCGTTTTTTGAAATTAGACTTTCGGATAGTTGTGATAATATTTCATATTATTGATAATTAAAAATTGAAGATAGTTCGCTAAAATCAAATGATGTAAGATTATCAATAAAACCACAATTCCAATGACTAAATCGGTTACTTTAAAGCTCATATCCTTACAGTGTACTTTCACGGATGAAATTGATGGAGACGAGGTATTCCTTAAATATTTAGGTAAGAAAATATGGCCCAGAGGACTCTATTCCAGTATGAAAGCTGGTAACAAGGACATGGGTATAGAATTAAAAAAAATTCCCATAGACGAACCTTTGATTATTGAAGTATGGGACTACGATTTCTTTAGTAAAAATGATTTGCTCGGAAAATTTACAATGGTATTAGATGAAAATCACGGGTCATATCAAACAATGATGATCCCAACCAAAACGGATGATTTCGCTAGTTATACTATGGTTTGGGAGATCATGTAGTTAATTTGATCTTAGCATCTCTTCAAGGCTGAAATTCTCAATAGTCTTAGGATATATCCATTTCCATATCATCCCATCATTCTGAATGTATTAAGTCTACCTGCACCTGCGAGTCTTGAATTATTTTTTTAAACAGGATCAGAAAAGCCAGTACATATAGGAGCCTGAAATTGCTATTATCCAATCGTTTTAACCAGGCTTATCCTAGATCAAATGGAAGGAATAGAAGTTCCTAAGGTTTTCATGAGGGCTTACTCAGAAGCCAGATTTACGCACATACCAATCAATTGTATTATTGGTTGCGTCACTAACTATTGTCATTGAACATTAGCTGGCCAAGTCGTTGTTGGCAATCATTTAAATCATTATATTTGAATGGGCTAATAATTTTTCTAAGAACTAAATTGGGCTACTCCCTGAGTGTAGCCTTTACAACTTTGTTTATTTATTATGGGAGCACAAAGAGTGACCCGGGAAGAAGTAATATGGAAAACCATTAAGGGCTTTTCCAATTATGAAGTGTCAAACACCGGAAAAATCAGAAGTAAGGATAGGAAGACCTGGCACAAAGGAAGCAAAACCTACATGAACATTAAGGCCAGAGAAATGAAGCAACGCTGGAACAAGCTTTGCAAATGTTACTTTATGGATCTAATTAATGATGATGGCAAACGAAGGACAGTTTATCCTCATCGGGAAGTCGCTTTAGCGTTTTGCATTAATGTAGATCAGGAGAATAAGACTAAGGTCATTCATCTGGATAATAACTCAGAAAATAATGATTCAACTAACCTGGAATGGGTAACCCCTTCAGAGCATATGCAATTTCAGTTCATGGTGGGAAATAAAGATAACTATGAGGTTTGGAAGGTTAGGAGACAACGCTATAAGAACGGCTTTAAAGATACTACTGTATTTGTTGGCCGCGGACGCAAAAAGAAGGGAGAAGCAGTAAAAGAGAAAGAGAAGGTTGCCAAAGAGGAAGCAGTTGTATAGTATCATTTTGTCGAATAGTTGAATAGTCAAATATCCAAGGAGAATTTCATTACTTTCCTGCATTTTATTTTCAATAAAATCTCTAAATTGAGACATGCAGGAAAGTGAGTTGAAAGCTTTAATCTCACTTCTGGATGACGATGATTCAGAAGTGTCATCCCATGTTGAAGAACAGATCATCTCCATTGGTAGCGATATTATACCATTTCTTGAAGATCATTGGGAGCAAAGTTTTGATCCCCGAGTACAGACTAGAATAGAAGATCTTATTCATAGCCTGCAATATGAGCTTCTTAAAGACCGCTTACAGATTTGGGTAGAGAGCAAAGACCAGGATTTAATGGAGGGCATGTGGTTGGTGGCCACATATTTGTACCCTGATCTTGAACTGAGTCAGTTACGCAAGAATCTGGAACAGATATTTTATGATGCATGGACGGAATTCAAGGATGACCTGAGCCCAATAGATCAGATCAAAATTCTGAATGGGGTTTTATTCAGCAAACTCAAGTTTAAGGCCAACACGAAAAATTTTCATTCGCCGAGTAATTCTATGATTAATATGGTTATGGAATCGAAAAAGGGTAATCCGATATCTCTATGCACAATTTATATGCTGATTGCTAGAAAATTGAACATGCCTGTATATGGAGTCAACCTTCCAAACATGTTTATTCTTTGTTACAAAACTGATGAAGTAACATTTTATATTAATGCCTTTAACAGAGGTTTGGTTTTTACGAAGGAAGACATAGATCATTACCTAAAAAATTTGAATATTAATCCAGACCCTAAATTTTACGAGCCTTGTACCAATGTCGAATTTATTAGGCGGTCCTATAGAAATTTGATGATGTGTTTTGAAAAATTAGGAGAATTTGAAAAGATGGAGGAAATCAAAGTTTTGATGAACTCAATAAGTGGCGAACTTCTTAATTAATTTATCATACATCCCGCAGGGTGCCTTGAGCGATTGCTGATTGCCTTCCTTTGAATCATTCGGTTTGCTGCATCAATCAGGTAATTATCGTCCACATCGTTTTCATTTTGGGGGTTGTCATCGATGGCACCTCTATAAACAATATGGTATTGTGATCCATTGGGTTTGAGCAAAAATGCTTCTGGTGTTTTCCGGGCTCCAAAAAGTTTACTTATCCTTTGATTCGGGTCTGAGAGATATGGAAACAAAAACTCTTGCTCCTGCCCTCGCTGCTTCATCATTGTAATGCTTTCGATCCCATCGTGATCTGATGAATTAGAGTTTATCAGGATAAGGCTTATTCCATGATCTTCAAATTGATTACTAATTTTTTTAATCCGACTAATATATGCATCAACATAAGGGCAGTCATTACTAATAAAAATCGCAATTATTCCGGTAGTTTCTTTCAAAGAGCTAAGTACGAAAGGCTCTTCATTCATTGAATTAGTGAGAGTAAAATCGGGGATAATTTGGGCTGTTGAGACCAGTGAAGACAGAAGCAAAAATGCGAAGAATAATCTCAAAATTATTTAGATTAAAAAAGGAATTTCAGTTTAAATATCACTATTTATCTCAATCCAGTAACCATCGGGATCCTGAACGTAGATTTGCTTTACTCCATCTGGTCTGATGGTTACTTTGTTATTTCCCCTTCCCAGCTTGAGTAGGGAATATTGTTGGTCTGTACATTCTTAAGAAACCCGTCGAAATCAGGTGCGTCTAACGCGAAATGAACCGATTTGGTGGTTTTTATCTTTTTTGAATTTCCCAGGATTAAGTGTAGTTCAAGTTTATCACCAAGTGAATACCATCTTCTTTCCGGGTTATCGGTTCGATTCTTTACATTTTGCAAGCCGAGGACTTCCTCATAGAATTTTGCACTTATTTCCAAGTCAGCGACCAATAGCGCATCATGGTTAAAAGTGAGCCCATAAGATTTTGATTGGCTAAATGAGGCAGTTGACAGGACAATGAATCCTGCAAATAACATTGTTTTGATCATTAGGTTAATTCCATTTTGATAAAGACGAAAAGTATCAGCATTTAACTGATTAATCAACAAGAAATGTTTAAGCGCAAACAATCGATAAATGAACAATAGGCTGAAATTATAATTTTAAGGATATAAATTGGCAACTGTGTATAGTTTCAAAGAGTTATATAAGAAATACAGACCTTACCTCGGCAATGAAATTCTTGTGTATCTATTCACAATACTGTTCATCATTTTTCTTTTCATATTTTTCTCTTAGTGAGGGATCTCAGCTATTACCGTAGAGCTTTATAACGGAATCCCTTATCTCGTTTCCTGCTTCGGAGCACAAGAAAGCAATTGTTTTCGCAACATTTTCAAGCTTGACCCATTTGCGAAAATCTGCCTCTGGCATCGCATTTCGGTTCGATAGCGTGTTCATTGTCCCGGGAATGACGACAGATGACTCGATACCCATGCCTTTAGCTGTTTCGTTTAGCAAGTTAGAAAATTGAAGCAGCATTGATTTTGAAATAGAGTAAGCCAGAGTCTCTTTCCCAATGGCAAATGTCAGGGCAGGTTTTCCGGAAACAAAAATAATTCTTCCAGGATTCTGGAGTTTTTTCATTGCATTGAATGCCGGTTTTGAAATGAAATAAGCTGTTTTGAAATTGAGGGTTATCATTTTATCAATTTCCGCTTCTCCGGTATTATCAAGATTTCCCATTGCAAAACCGCCGGCGACATTTACCACGACATCAAGCCCACCGAATTCTTTGATCACATCATTTACAAAATCCTTGCAGTAGACTTCATTCGTGAGGTCAAGTTCACGGTAGGTGATAATTGGATTAGGAGAGGATTCAAATTTACCGGGCCTTACAGTTCCGACAACCTGATAACCATTATTTGCAAATTCTTTGACAACTTCCGTTCCCAATTCCCCGGTTGAGCCGGTCACCAAAGCAATTTTCTGTGTTGAAGACATATTTGGTTCGTTAAGACTACTAATTTAGTAAAACGAGTTTCTAAGGCTATCAACAGTGGAGAATTCAAGGACCAATTTTTTTAAGGATGTGTATGAAGTAGTTAAGCTCATTCCTAAAGGTCGGGTGACCAGTTATGGCGCCGTTGCTGAATATTTAGGATCCAAAGGTAGTGCCAGGATGGTGGGTTGGGCGATGCATGGTGCCGCGAAAATTGGTGGCGTTCCGGCGCATCGGGTAGTCAACAGCAAAGGCTTGCTGACTGGCAAAATTCACTTTGGTGGCAACAGGATGGAACAACTTTTGAAAGCTGAGGGAATCAAAGTAGTTGACGACAAAATCCTTGATTTTGACAGTGTTTTCTGGAATCCGGTTCAAGAATTGGGATTTGATTGATGGCACTTCACATTTGAAAATCAAAATGATTATCACCAAGTTTGCTGACCATGAAATTTCAAACCCTAAATGAAATAATTAAAGGGAGAAGATCGGTTTTTCCTCCCGACTATCTTGACAAGGAAATTCCTGATAAAGTCATTTTGGAGCTCCTGGAAAATGCAAATTGGGCACCAACACATAAATTAACTGAACCTTGGAGGTTCAAGGTGGTTAAAGACGAGGCCAAAAAGCGACTTGGTAATTTCCTTGCTGAAAAATACAAGTCATCAACTCCTAGAGGTCAATTCTTACAGAAGAAATACAATAAACTTCAATATAATTCTGCAAAATCCGGGGCGGTGATATTGATCTGCTTCCAGCGGGACCCTGAGGAAAAGATACCGGAATGGGAGGAGCTGGCTTCAGTGGCTGCTGCGGTTCAGAACCTTTGGCTTTCATGTCATGCTCATGGTATAGGTGCCTATTGGAGCACTCCGGGAGTTATAAAATACATGGATGAGTTTGCCCCTCTGGCTAAAAATGAGAAGTGTTTAGGCATTTTCTACATGGGGTATTACAAGGATGTTGGTAAAACTTCCAATAGGAATCCAATTCAGGGAAAAATGGAATGGATTTCTGAATAGTTCCTATGCCAGCCACAAATTTCATCTTTCAATAAGCCAGGAATGTCTTCACCAACCAAAAACAGAGTAGAATCCATTGACTTGCTGAAAGGTTTGGTGATGGTTATTATGGCCCTCGATCATACCAGGGATTACTTTCATACCGCTGCGTTTATTTATGAACCAACCGATCCGATGCAAACTACTCTGTTAATATATTTAACGAGATGGATAACACATTTTTGTGCTCCGGTTTTTTGCTTTCTCGCCGGCATTTCGGTCTTTTTTGTTGGATTAAGAAAAAGTACTTCGGAAGTTTCAACTTTTCTTTTAAAGCGTGGTCTTTGGCTCGTTTTTATCGAAATGACCATTGTAAATTTCGCCTGGTATTTCGACGTTCAAATGAGAACCCCTGGTTTTCTGGTTATTTGGTCTTTAGGGATAAGCATGCTTGGGCTCGCGGTGTTAATTCATCTTCCAAAAAAGTTCATTTTGATTTTTAGTTGCCTAGTGATCTTCGGGCATAATCTGATGGATAATATACATTATGAGGGCAATTATTTTTGGGCCATTCTTCATGATGCCAGAATCTTTGAAATATCGAGTAACATCAAATTATATGCCTATTATCCTGTTATTCCCTGGATAACAGTTATGTCTCTTGGTTATTGTTTCGGAACCATATATGAAAAATCTTTTGATAACGACAAGAGAAAAAAGATCCTTAAAGCCATTGGTATTGATTCCATTGTTCTTTTCATTATTGTCAGAGGGGTTAATATTTATGGCGATCCCTTGAGTTGGGTTGAATTTGATTCATTTTCAAAAACGTTCATGTCGTTTATGAATCCAACCAAATATCCACCTTCACTTTCATATCTCCTTATGACCCTTGGGCCGGCTTTGCTTTTTCTCGCCAATGCAGAAAATCTCAAAGGTTGGGTAGTAAACTTTTTCTGCATTTTCGGAAGGGTGCCGTTTTTCTACTATATCCTTCACCTTTATCTAATTCATGGATTGGCAATGTTGTTTGCTGAGCTTACTGGATTTGGCTGGAAAACGATGATTTTAGATGACTGGGTAACGTATGTGCCAGCATTAAAAGGATATGGCTTTAGTCTGGGGGTTACTTACCTGGTGTGGTTGGCTGTCATTACACTACTCTATCCTTTGTGCAAGAAATTTGATGCTTATAAAGTGAATCACAAAGACCAATGGTGGTTAACTTATCTATGAAACAAAAACCGATCTATTGTTGTAACGGTGACTTGAACTTAATTTGCTCACACACTCATCCGAACCTTTATGAATAAAGTTGCAATATCCCGTAATGCTTAATGTTTGCCACGTTTTG
>JAQCLE010000150.1 GCA_027592755.1 Bacteroidota bacterium
GTTAATAAAGCATTTTACACGGTTTATTTGTTCAAAATATTTATTTATTAAGTGCCTATTTCAATAAAACGATTACTAAAAATAAACCTAAATTTGAACTATCCCTGTTCTGAAATTGGGGGGAATTATAAATGCCAGTGTCGGCTTTTAGTCAAGTCTATTAATTCTAATAGTATGAAATCTAATTTTATTTTTTTTCTGTTTTTTGTTACGCCTTATTTTTCTTCAGCTCAAACTGATCAGTTTGAAGTATTCAAAATATGGGAGGAAGCTGAGCATAGTGCATTTACTGATTTGGTGTGGTTCAATGATGCATTCTATTGTACTTTTCGAGAAGGTATTGGACATATTCCTAGACTAGACGATACGGGAGATGGCCAGATTAGAGTTATTTCTTCCAAGGATGGGAGAGACTGGTTTTCAGTAGCCATAGTAAAAAAGGAAAACCTTGACCTGAGAGACTCAAAACTTTCAATTACACCGGATAATCGACTCATGCTGCTCTATGAAGGCGTTAATTATGAATCCAGAAAAGTATTGAGTAAGGAGCCGTTTGTCTCTTATTCAAACAGCAGTGGATCCGGTTTTTCAGATCCTATTCCAGTCAATCTCGATTGGAAACTGGATACAAAATGGAATTGGTTGTGGAGAGTTTCCTGGATAAATGGGATAGGTTATGGAGGGCTTTACTATGAACCAACAAATACAAACGAGGCTGGATCAAAAACCAAGCTTGCAATTATTACCACAGAAAACGGAACTGATTACAAATTGTTAAAAGAACTGGATATGGATGGAAATCCTAATGAATCTTCAATGAAAATACTTCCAAATGGAGAAGCACGGATGATAGTTCGGAGAGAGGGAGGGGATAAGTTTGGATATTTTGGAAAGAGCAAAGCCCCATTTTTAGATTGGACTTGGACTGATCTGGGTATGAGAATTGGCGGTCCGGAATTTATCGTATTGCCAAATGGACAATTGATTCTTGGCACCAGAAAGTACTTGGATAATGGAGTCGAAACAACTTCCTTGTATTCTGGAGATGAGAACGGAAACATGAAAGAAGTAATTGAGTTGCCAAGTGGTGGGGATACTAGTTATCCGGGTTTAGTCTGGAAAGATGGAAAATTATTCATGTCTTATTATTCGAGCCATGAGGGTAAAACAAGCATCTATTTGGCTATTGTAGATGGTGAGAAATTCAAATGATTGAATATCAATTACTGACATCCCAAGCCCTTGTTGGTGTTGTGGGCAGCCTGAGCATCGGGTCACCAACAAGCGAGAGCAGGAAGTTTGTTGGTGGAGCCAACGCTCTTTTCCACCGCACAACACCAACAAAAGGAGTCGGTGTGCAGCCTGCGCACCTGGTCACCAACAAGCAGGAAAGATGGGATAACAGGAAGTTGGATGATTTATGGGAATTTATATTGATGAAGGCTGGAGTTTGGGCCTGTGCATCGGGTCACCAACAAGCACGATAAGCGAGAGTAACAGGTGGTTGTATGATTTTATAGGAGAGTAGGATGTTTGTTGGTGGAGCCAACGCTTTTTTCCACTGCACAACACCAACAAAGGAGGGGTTTTTCATCTAGATGCCAATAACTATACGCGTGCAATGAGTTTCACCTATCTGAGATATAACCAAGGTCAGAAGGATTGCTGGATAAATTGCTAAAACTGCTTTAATTAGCATTTTAGGGTACTTTACGATTTTAGAAAGATTTACCAAATGTTTATTTAATTTTTTGAATATAAATCAACTCCAATAAAAGTAAGCATAATAATGCACCTAACGACATAGCACAATTTCACTCTAGCGTCACCACCGATACCCCGGCACCACCCTGCTCCACACTTTCGTCGGCGATGCTCTTGATGTAATTGTAGTCTCTTAAATAATTGCGGATCACTTCACGCAAAATGCCATTGCCCTTGCCGTGAATAATACGCAGTTCATTGATGCCCAATAGGAGGGCTTCATCAATGAATGAATCAAGTTTGGCAACGGCTTCCTCGGCCCGGTTGCCACGCAGGTCAAGGCTTGGGCTGAAGGCTGCAGCCCTTTTTTGGTAATTGACGCCTTTAACCGTACTAATTTTATTGTAGGATTTCGGTTCATGTCCACCCACCTTTTCAAGTCTGCTTATATCAACCAGGGATTTAATGGAACCCATCAGTACCTCAGCTTTTTTTCCTTTGATCTTAACCAGTTCACCGATAGAATCCTGGCCTTTTATCCTTACACTGTCACCCGGTAGAGGAATGCCGGGCGTTACCTTCGGAACATGTTTCTTCTCTTTTTTGGGTCTAAGCGTTTCAATTTTCTCTTTATGATCCTGCAAATTTTTCCTGATCTGGCGAGTTTTTTCTTTATCGGCCTTGACTTCTTTTATTTCCCGGATTGTTTGTTCAACAAGCTTGTTGGATTCCGAAACGATTCTTTTTGCTTCACTTTTGGCACTGGAAATAACTTCAGATTTTTCATCCTCGAGGGCTTCTTTCAAATCCCGGTAGTCCATCACTTCCTTCTCAAGCCATTTTTCTTTCTTACTGAGTTCTTCAGATTTTTCTTTGAACTTGTTTTTTTCAAATTCCAATTGATTGATCAAAGACTCGAACTTGACATGGGAATAACCCACAAGGTTTTTAGCCTTGTCAATAACCTCTTTTGGAAACCCAATGCTCCGTGCTATTTCAAGCGCAAATGAACTTCCCGGTTTTCCGATGGTTAATTGATAAAGGGGTTTCATTCCATCAACATCGAAACGCATGGCGCCATTGATGATGCCGGGGTTTTTCTCAGCAAACTTTTTCAGGTTGGCATAATGTGTGGTCACGACACCAAATGCGCTCTGGCTGTTTAACTGATCCAAAACGGCTTCCGCAATCGCCCCGCCAAATTGTGGCTCAGTTCCTGTTCCGAATTCATCGATCAGGAACAGGGTCCTGGTATTGGCATTTTCAAGGAAAAAGCGCATGCCCTGCAGGTGGGAGCTGTAAGTACTCAGGTCATTCTCGATGGATTGCTCATCACCAATATCGATAAAGAGCTGTTGGAAAAGGTAAATTTCTGAATCCTCAGCAGCGGGTATCAACAATCCACATTGAAACATGTACTGTATCAACCCAATTGTTTTGAGGCTTACTGACTTGCCCCCTGCATTAGGACCGGAAATCACTAAAATCCGATGTTCAACAGACAAATGAACATCGAGTGGTACGACATCCTTACCCAATTCTTTATTTCGCAGTTGCAACAGAGGATGCCGGGCATTTCTTAATTTAATTCCAGGGTTAGGGCTTATTTGTGGCAGGCAGGCATCAATGGCGATGGATAATTTGGCCTTCGCCCGAATGAAGTCGATGGTTCCAAGGAAACGATTGGCTTTGAGTAATGTCGGAATTGACGGTCTGATACAATCAGCGAGTTTTGTAAGAATCTTGATGATCTCGCGGCGCTCAGCATAGTGCAGTTCACTTATTTCATTGTTGATTTCAATGATCTCAGTAGGTTCGATATAAACAGTTTGTCCCGTTGCTGATTCGTCTTGCACCACACCCTTCACCCGTCTTTTGTTCTCGGCTGCTACCGGAATTACTAACCTGCCATCCCTGATGGAAACCTGGGCATCATCTGCGCTGTAATTGGCTTCCCGTGTTTTACGGAGGATTGATTCTATCGTTTTTCGCACTGATCTGTCCAGTTTTGAAATGGAAGTTCGGATGCTCATCAGGTTTTCCGACGCATTGTCCTTCAGCTGGCCCCTATCGTCAAACTTACTCCCAATTAAAGAGGCATTTGCGGCATCAAACTCGATTGTTTCCGATAATTTGTGCAGTTGTTCGTAAACAGTGGATTTTTCTTTGAAGAAATGGAGACACTCTCCAATTGTTTTAAGGGCAAGGTAGACCTCAAACATTGGCTCCTCTGGAAGGTGGCTTCCCGCTGCTTTGATCGCCTCAAGATGATTTGAAATATTGATAAAGTTAGAAGATGGGAATGTGTCCCCGGATAGGAGCATATTGCGGAACTCATGGTTCTGCAAAAGCAATTTGCTCAACTGTTTTGCATCGGAAAGGAACTGCATTTTATCAGCAAAATGAACACCCAGATCACTGAGGCAGTTATCCTTCACCATCTGACGCACCTGGTCAAATCCCAATTTTAATTCTATGTTTTCAGGATAAATCATTTAGCGATCTACATTGAGGTAGGGTCCGAGTGATTCCCGCAGCTTTCTTAAAGCAATTACCATCTGATTTTCTACAGTTTTCACTGAAATACCCAACTCTTCTGCAATTTCTTTGTAAGTATGGCCGGCATTTCGGCTCAAATCGAAAATTATCCGGCATTTCTTCGGCAGAAGGTCTATCGCTTCGGAGACTTTTCCTTCCAGTTCCTGAAATTTAACATCGCCTTCCAGGTCGATTGAAGAACGAACCTCATGTTTGGTGATGTCTTCCTTAGCCTGATCCCTGGGTAATTGTAGTTTCAAATAATTGATTGACTTATTTCTTACCGCTGTGTATAGATAAGCCTTGAATGAAGCCGTGATATTCAATACAGCTCTTTTCTCCCAGATATAAATAAAAACTTCCTGGACGATTTCTTCCGCAATGTCCGGATTGCGAACATAGCGGGAACAGAATCGGCATAGATCGGTGTAATATGAGCGAAAGAGAGTTTCATAGGCTCGATGACTGCCACCGGCAAGTTCATTCAACAGATTAAGGTCATTGAAATTTTGAGAGTTATCAGGCATTAGCCGATGCTGCTTTTTCTATTGGGTCAGATGATGGTGTTCTAACCCAAAACTACAAGAGGGAGGTGGAATTCTTTAATCCGTTTTCATTTGGAAAGAGATATAGGAACCAGGGTTCTCTAAAAAGGTCTACGAATAGCTATCGGTGTGACTTTTTACGTTTTAACATTGATAGTTTGAGGCATCAAATAGTATTGTCTGTCAAAGCCGGAATTAATCGATTCATCAGGAGTCGGATTCCCAGTTCATCATTATTTAGAAAATTACCTGCCGTAAGGACTACAACCATATTCTGATGTGGAAAAATAAAAATAAATTGACCACCGAGTCCCCAGCTGAAATAGACGTCATTTTTATCGATTGAATCTATAAGAATGTTGTCATCTGAAAAACGCCACCAACCCAGTCCGTAATCCCATTCAAAAGTGTATTGCGATTCAAGTTCACCCATTATTGAGGCATATCCACTATCGACGATCTGATCGCCAAACCAATTACCCTTATTTAAACACAAATATCCAATTTTTGCCATATCAAGTGGTTTGAGTGATAGGCCCCAGCCTGCGTTTGTAGTCCCGCTGGGATCAGAAAGCCAGGTAGCTGAAATAT
Organism: Bacteroidota bacterium; assembly: GCA_027592755.1. Classification (GTDB taxonomy): domain Bacteria; phylum Bacteroidota; class Bacteroidia; order Cytophagales; family Cyclobacteriaceae; genus JAJCYL01. Next base: position 5,379 of record JAQCLE010000150.1, read on the forward strand.
CCAATTTCCGAAAGAGGTTTTCTTCACCAAATTCGGCAAGAGACATTCCAATTTGTTCATCGAAAATTTTAGAAAGTATCATTAAACCTCCACTGTTGAAAGAGAATCTGGTCCCGGGAATGGCTTCCATTGGTGTTCCTAAGGCAAAATTGGACCAATCAGAAGTGCTTACCATTTGATTTACATAATTGGCAGGGTCATTAATACTTCTGAGTAGTTCGTTCCAGGAAATGCCGGGTTTCATGCTAATCAGATTTTTCACAGTGATTTGTGACCTTATAGAATCCTCAAATGCCATTTGATGGTTGGGTAATAAATCTTTGATTGGAGTATCAAGACCGGGGATTACATTCTTTTTAATTGCAATTCCAAGCAAGACGGAAACTACGGATACAGTTGAACCAAACAATTCCTCTTCCTGAGAGCGTATGGTCCCCGTGTAGTAATTTTCAAAAATCTGTTTGTCATTTTTTATTATTAACAAACTTCTCATCTGTCCATAAGTGCCTGACTTGATGTCACTATCAATTTGGAGAAGCACTTCCGAATTGTAACCTACTTCTTCAGGTTGAGTAAATCCCCATGGATAATCAGGGAATATGGGGTCTTCCAGAAAGTTGCATGAAGTAACCACCAGTATGGTTAGTAATAGCCGATTCATCTTATTCATTTGAACCATCCTATTTTAATCTTAGCATCAACGTATACGTTGTTAATTTCAGATGATCTGAGTTCAGGAAGGTCTAATCCATAAAACATCCGGTATCCAACAGAAACATTCAGAATGGACACCGGGCTGAATTTTAGATCCAAACCGATGTTAGGATTTAGGGCAATAAAATTATCAGTATCAAATATTTCCAAAGTTTGAGTGAGGGACCAGGACGCTTCACCTGATGCCACTTTCAGGCCGGTTAAGACACTTAGATGTTCTGTTTTAAAAACGGAATAATCAACGAAAACTCCACGATAGCTGTAATCTAAAACGAATGAATTAGGAAATATAACCCGCTTGTTAAAGTCACCATTGTAAGTTTGAATAAAACCTCCAGCCTGCCAGTTTTCATTGATAATTGTTCCTACAAAGGCTCCCAGGGAATATCCTGAAGATTCTTTAAAGTTTGTCATTTCGATCATTGGGGCAACAAATGGGCGGATTTTAAAAGGTTTGGATTTTTCTACATGGTCAATAGAATCCAATGCCTGCCCCATTGATGTAGTGAGCCTAACCAGGATTATGATAAGTACTAGGCTTGTTGTTTTCAAGATTTGATTGTGTATAAAAGATTTACCTCCAAACTAAATATTCCCCTACTTAAAATTAGTCGCATCGGTTTGGAAACGAACCTAAACAAAGTTATAAAATTGACACACTCATCCGAACCTTTATGAATAAAGTTGCAATAT
>JAQCLE010000151.1 GCA_027592755.1 Bacteroidota bacterium
TGAGTTAATAAAGCATTTTATACGGTTTATTTGTTCAAAATATTTATTTATTAAGTGCCTATTTCAATAGAAAGAATAAAACCCGTTGACTTTGTTAATAAACCCGATGACTCCTACTTTATGGATTTCGGAAAGGCCGCTTTTGCCACCCTCGAATTCAACTATGAAACACCAAAGCCAGATTCCATAATCATAAGAATCGGAGAGCAGTTGGAGAATGGACGAATCAATAGAAACCCCCAGGGATCTATCAAGTATCAGGAAGTGAAGGTGGCGGTCTCAGTTTCAAAGAAGAATTATTATTCACCAATTGTTGCAGACGCAAGAAACACCAAACAAGGAGCAGTGGCCCTGCCCGATTCATTTCCGGTTTTAATGCCTTTCAGGTATTGTGAAATCGAAAATGTCAATGATGATTTAAAAGCAGATGACTTTACTCAGATTGCCTATTTCAATTATTTTGAAGATAACACAAGCAGTTTTACCAGTTCGGATACGACGCTGAATCAGGTTTGGGACTTGTGCAAATATTCAATGAAGGCAACTTCTTTTTCTGGTCTCTATGTTGATGGAGAGCGTGAGCGGATTCCATATGAAGCGGATGCCTACCTGAACCAACTGAGTCACTATAACACAGATAGGGAATATGCAATAGCCAGAAGGACGATTGAGTATTTCATGGAAAACCCCACCTGGCCCTTTAGATTAGCAGAATGTTATTATTTAAAGACACCATTACTATTATAAAATTTTCTTTTGCTTCTTTTTTCTTTTAATCTTATCCACAAATGTGGATATGCTAACCATGGTAAAGGCGATTTATCCACTGTGCCAGGCTTCTGACCTATCGTACGATTAAATCCTTTACCGTGTGTTTTAAACAATGCATCAAATAGAAATTAGGGATAGTGCCCCATTAGTAAGGTGTTGATTGTGTTTGAAACAGTTAGCGTTCATTAGTTAACTATAAATAAATGTATGATTATGGAATTTACCTATTTCGTTGGTGTTGATGTATCAAAAAATGAGTTGGATCTTGCCGTTTTCAATGACAAAAAGCTTTTGTATCATGAGGAAATTGCTAACAATCAAGTAGAGATCAGTCAATTTATTAAAAAACTAAAAAAGCTAGATGGCTTTGATCTATCTCACGCAATCTTTTGCATGGAACACACTGGAATTTACAACAATCCATTGCTTATGTACTTGCACAAGAAGAAAGGAAATGTCTGGTTAGAAGCAGCCTCTCAAATCAAATCTTCTTTGGGTAATATCAGGGGGAAAAGTGATAAAATGGATGCTATTCGAATAGGAGAATATGCTTTTAAAAACAAGGAGGATGCAAGGCTTTGGAAACCAAAAAGAGAGGAAATAAACAAATTAGCCAATCTGACAACTTTAAGAAGTCGATTGATTACTATGAAAAAAATGTTGACAACTCCCCTCAAAGAACTAAAAGGGTTCGTTGAAAAATCCTCAGTTGCTCAATCTAAAAAGCTATGCCAGAGATCTTTAAATTCTATTGAAGCCGATATAGGGAAGGTTGAAAAGAACATAAGTGAAATCATTCGAAAGGACCAGGAGCTATCTCGCTTATTTGGCTTGATTACCTCGGTACAAGGTATTGGTAAAGAGACGGCAGTACAAATGATCATTACAACCAATGAGTTCAAAAATATTAACGATCCAAAAAAGTTTGCTTGCTATTCCGGTGTGGTGCCTTTTACTAAAGAATCTGGCCTATTCAAAGGAAAGGCAAGGGTGTCACATATGGCTAATAAAAAGATGAAAACATTATTGCATATGGCAGCTCTGGTAGCTATTGTTTACAATAATGATTTAAAAGCTTACTATGGAAGGAAAGTTGAAGAAGGAAAAAATAAAATGACTGTTATTAATGCGGTACGAAATAAACTAATTCATCGGGTTTTTGCTTGTGTCCACCAAAACAGAAAGTATAAAAAAAATTATATGACTGCTCTTGTTTGAACCATAGAAATCGACCGAATGGCAACAGCATGTGGCATTGATGTTCTATGCCGATTATATGTACACCGGTAACACGGAGCTCATCGAAAAGTATTATGATGAGTTGAAGCATAAAACATTGATGGAGTTGGCAAGAGAGGATGGATTAATCAGTTCTTATTCCGGGAAAAATAATCCTGACTTCATGAAGAAACTTGGATTCAAAGACCCTGATATACAGATGAAAGACGTAGTTGACTGGCCCCAAAAAGGCGGATTTGGGGGTGTGATAGGTGAGACAGATGATTTTGAGTTTAAACCAATCAACACTGTTATCAATAGTTTGTATTGTGAAAATATGAGGATCATGTCTGAGTTCGCTCATTTGTTAGGAAAAACAGAAGAAGCACTTCAATTTGAGTTATTGGCCATTAAAGCCAAAAGATCCATGAATGAAAAGCTTTTTGATAAGGCTAAAGGTTATTATGTGGATGGGGAGGGAACGAATCATGCTTCATTGCATGCCAACATGATGCCTCTGGCTTTCAACCTCGTGCCTGATGAGTATATTCCCTCAGTTGTTGAATTTATCAAATCACGAGGCATGGCTTGTAGTGTCTATGGATCTCAATATTTGATGGATGCTCTTTATAATGCCGGGGAGGGCGATTATGCTTTGGGTTTAATGACTGCCACCCATGAACGAAGTTGGTACAATATGATAAAGGTTGGTTCCACAATATCACTTGAGACATGGGACATGAAATACAAACCCAACGCTGACTGGAATCATGCCTGGGGTGCTGTTCCTGCTAATGCCATTCCCAGAGGTTTGTGGGGAATTAAACCTAAAAGTGCCGGATATGGCATTGCCAGTATCAAACCGCAGTTGTCAAAGCTGAAAACCAGTTCGATAAAAGTGCCAACAATTATAGGTGAGATAAAGGGAGAATTTCAAAAAGTGAATGGGCGTTTACAGGAATACATTATTGAGCTACCAGCCAATATGATTGGAGAATTCGAGGTTAACACTTCTTCAGATGATGTAGTTACCCTGAATGGAAAAAAGATAAATATGGCGTTTGGAAACATTCGTTTGTTGCCTGGCAAGAACGAAATCAGTATCAAGGTGAATTCATTTTAATGGTATAGGGAAAAAATTAGTAGGGATTCCAGTACTGTGGTTAGAATAATAGTTAAAACAATATGGGGTATTACTATAGTTTGTTATGCTCTTTGAATAAATTGGTTGTAAGATGCCAATAAGTGAATACGTTATTTGAGTATTAAAGAAATTAGAATAAAATGGAGAACAAAAATCAAACTGACGAACGTCTAAGGTTCATACGAATTGGGTCAACACTTGCAGCTTCTGCTATATTTTTCCCATTAAGCGGGAATAAAGTATTCGGCGCTCTTAACTCCAACCAGAATGAAAATTCAATTCCTACCGTTAAGCTCAACAACGGCATACCAATGCCAATGCTTGGTTTTGGCACGAATACCCTAACCGGCGATATCGGTGAACGAAGTGTATCTGAAGCAATTTCAGTGGGCTATCGCCTTATTGATACCGCCAACATTTACGGAAACGAAGAATCAGTAGGAGCAGGGATTAAGAAAAGTGGCATAAAAAGGGAAGAACTATTTGTAACCTCAAAACTCTGGGTTGACAATTCGGGGTATGAAAAGGCAAAAAAGGCCTATCAAACATCATTAAACAAATTGGGCCTTGAGTATCTGGATCTATATCTCATCCACCGGACCCGGGGAGATGTAAAAGGTTCGTGGAAGGCAATGGAAGAGCTTTACAGGGAAGGTAAAATCAGAGCCATTGGAGTAAGTAATTTTGACTCTGATCAACTTTCCGGGTTGATGGCTTATGCCGAAATCAAACCCGTGATCAATCAAATCGAAACTCATGTTTTCTTTCAGCAGAACAAATTATATGATGTTTTGAAAGAATATGAAGTGCAAATGGAATCCTGGTCTCCTTTTGCAGCAAGTCGCAATGGGATTTTTAACAACCCAATCCTCGCTGATATTGGCAAAAAGAGTAATAAGAGCAATGCTCAGGTATGCTTAAGGTGGCACTACCAGAGGGGTGTTGTTACTATCCCAAGAAGTTCAAAAAAAGCACATATGATCGAGAATTTAGACATTTTTGACTTTGAGCTTACCAAAAAAGATATGCAGACTATTGCCAAACTGGATTTAAATATTACTCAATTTCCTGAATGGGAGTAAAGATGAAAAATTAACGGAAGTCCTAGTTATGTTGAATGGTAGCCCTAAGGGAATCGAACAATCCTATTTTAAGCCGCTCCCAATGCTGCATATTGTGTTTAAGGCCAATATTGTTCTTCTTGTTTGGGTTAGTTCATGAGTAAGCGATTCCACTTATGGTTGCAAGATCGAGTGTCCTATGATCATCTTGCCATGGATAATCCTGCTCGAAAACGCGTGATACTACCGTCATCCTCAAAGAGGGAGATATTCTCGAGGAATTGTCTGATCTGGATGGGATTGACCTCATCTCAGCCAATGCAGTCTTTGACCTCTTCACCAAAGAGGCATTCCAGCAGGTTGTCAACAAGACCAGAGGTGTTCCTGTCTATTTCACTCTCAACTACTGTGGATCGAAGCTGGTATCTACCCGACCTGATCAGCTCTCTTCTGATTTCTTTGTAGAGCGCTATGATGGCCATATGCAACGAGTACAACCCTTTGGTGCTGCCATGGGAGCTGAATGCTGCGCTATCATGCTAAGTATCCTAAAGCAATTCTATTCCGATGTGAACTCTGGCAGGTCAGACTGGGAGTTAAGTTCGGGAGACAGTCTCACACCACACTTACTATGGTTTATGGAGCAGGCACTCCCTGATGTTTTGAATGAGGATGAAATGATACAATTCTCAACATGGAAAAATGAAATGATAGGCTCAGAGGAGTACCTATGGAAGATACGGCACCAAGATTTCTTTGCAATGACTTCTGATACTTTCAATAAGAGATAACCGACATTCTGATCGTTTTTGGGGAAACCTGATAAGGATTGATCTTTAAGTACAGTACGCCTTGCTATAAATGGCCTTCAACGGATTTTTAGTTGACTTATAACTTGACCTCCTTACCAGTAAGGCATCAAAAACGCCACTCATTGGTTAAAATGGCGACTTTTCTATTTTGTGTGTAGCCCGTAGGAGGGACGACTGTTAAGAAAACATCCTGTGAATGTTTTTAGAGAGTAGCCAGCCTGCAGGGTGGAATAGAGGGTAGGCGTTCGATTCCCCTATCAATAAACAAAAAAACTGACCTTTGTCAGCTTTTAATTGTAGCCCGTAGGAGGTAAGGCTACACCATCATGTTTACTGACATCGTCGGTTATACAACGATGATGAGTAAAGATGAACAGGAAACCCTTCCTCCGAGTTTATTACCAGGCTTATAAACCTAGAGAATATTTATTTGAGGGTGAAAAAGGTCTCAGATATAGCCAGACCAGCGTTCTGCAAATTGTCAGAAGAGCTGCCAGGAACAGCGGCTTAAAAAAAAGGTCTCACCACAAATGTTGCGCCATAGCTTTGCAAGGCACTTACTTGAACAAGGAACAGACCTCCGTAATATTCAATCACGTTTAGGTCACGGTTCTTTAAAAACTACAGAAATATATACTCATGTAGCGGTTCAACATTTGACCAACTTAAAAAACCCATTAGATTAGTATACCATAAGGCAGGTATAGTCTATAACTAGACTCTAGCCAATTGTTAGCGTTCATTGGATAAAAAACACAGCAACAGAAGTAATAGACAACAAATAAATGAGTATTAATTTATTAATTTAACCAAAATGAATAAAAGTATGGTTGTGGTCGATCGGATTCGCCCCGGCGAGGTAGAGACGGCGGCAAAAATTCTCGCAGACAGCTTTCTAACCGAGAACCTTTTCAAGTTTATGTTTGAGGGAGTGACACCAGAGAGGCAAGTGCGTGCGACGCTACCTTGGTTTCGCACCTGGATCAAAGTCTTTGCCGATCAGGGGGAGATTCACACGGCACGGGTCGACGGGCAATTGGCCGGTGTTGCTGTTCGCATGCCTCCTGAAGGCTATCCGCCCAATGGTCTGCGCAAAGTTCGGTTCATGTTCGGACTAATTACCAGTGTGTTGCGAATGGCCATGACTAAAGGTCGCGCCATAAATTTTCCGAAGGTAGCGGAAGTAATTGAGAAAGCGGAACCAAATGAGCCCTTTTGGCACATGGCTTGGATTGGAGTGCTACCCCAATATCGAGGTAAAGGTGTAGGTGCTGCGCTTGCCGATGAATGCGTGCGGCTCATTGACAGCGGAACCGCTCCGGGATGGTTTATTACTTTTGGACCAAACACTCGCGCCCTTTATGAACGTCGTGGTTTTGTGATGGAGAAAGAAGTAGTGCCTATTCGAGGCTGCCCTGTCATGTGGTCTATGCGTCGCAATCCAAAAACAAGATGAGGTTGAATGCTTCTTAGGAAAATAAAATCTAACGAAACGCTAACAGCAGCTATCGTTAATTTCGCGCAGAAGCCTACACGCAAACCAAAAAACTACCGATAGCCCAACGTTACAGAATTCCAAATTATATTACCATTTCTGTTACCGAAAACACAAAAAAAAGCCCATACAATGTGTATGGGGCTTTAAGTGGTAGCCCGTAGGGGAATCGAACCCCTGTTACCAGGATGAAAACCTGGCGTCCTAACCCCTAGACGAACG
>JAQCLE010000152.1 GCA_027592755.1 Bacteroidota bacterium
AAACGTGGCAAACATTAAGCATTACGGGATATTGCAACTTTATTCATAAAGGTTCGGATGAGTGTGATACTAAATTTAAATAATTACAAAATCAACCGCATAGTAAACTGATTTTTAAGATTGCATTATTTTAATAGCCCGCGGGCAATTACAATTTTCTGAATCTCCGACGTGCCTTCATATATCTGGGTAATCTTAGCATCACGCATCAGTCTCTCGACATGGTATTCTTTAACGTAACCATAACCGCCGTGAATCTGAACTGCCTCTACTGTCCATTTCATCGCCACTTTTGAAGCATAGAGCTTGGCCATTGCACTCGCTTGTCCGTAATCCTGTTTTTGATCTTTAAGCCAGGCAGCCTTAAACACAAGATATCTTGCTGCTTCAATTTCAGTGGCCATTTCAGCTAATTTGAAGTGAATTCCCTGGTGTTCGGCAATAGGTTTTCCGAAGGCTTTTCTTTCTTTTGAATATTTTATCGAAAGTTCTAAAGCGCCAGAAGCGATGCCTAATGCCTGTGCGGCGATACCAATCCGACCACCACTCAGACATTTCATTGCAAGAGTAAAACCAAAGCCATCTTCACCCACACGATTCTCTTTTGGAACCTTTACATCGCTAAACATCAGGGAATGCGTATCCGAACCCCTGATGCCAAGTTTATCCTCTTTTTTTCCTACAGTCAAACCTTCAGATCCCTTCTCAACAATCAGTGCATTTATCCCTTTGTGTCTTTTCTCGGGATCGGTTTGAGCCATAATAATATATGTGGAGGCACTATTCCCATTGGTAATCAAGTTTTTAGTGCCATTTAAGAGGTAATGATCCCCCTTATCAATTGCCGAGGTATGGAGTGATGTGGCATCGGAGCCAGCTTCAGGTTCCGAAAGGCAAAAAGCACCAATTTTTTTTCCTGAGGCCAATGGAACCAGAAATTTTTGTTTTTGCTCTTCGGTGCCAAATGTTTCCAGACCCCAGCAGACTAAGGAGTTGTTTACAGACATAATGACTGAAGCCGAGGCATCGACTTTTGAAATTTCCTCCATAGCAAGAATGTAGGAAATGGTATCCAGGCCGGCGCCACCATATTTTGGGTCGATCATCATACCCAGGAATCCAAGTTCGCCCATTTGTCTAACCTGATCCGTTGGAAACTGTTGTTTATTGTCACGTTCAATAACACCAGGGAGCAGTTCGTTTTGGGCAAAATCACGAGCGGCCTGCTGGACGGCAAGTTGCTCTTCTGTAAGATTAAAATTCATAAAATGTCAATGGATTAAGTTGTCAAGCCTACATTGACAAATATAAGAGTTCTGCCTAATCACGGCTACCTCCCATAAAGACCATTAACCAGTAAAGGAGCGTCATTATAGAGCCAAGGGCAGCTACCACATAAGTCATTGCGGCCCACTTCAAAGCATCTTTAGCCATTTCATGTTCCTGCCCGTTTACCATGCCTCGGTTCGTAATCCACGCGAGGGCACGTTTGCTTGCATCAAATTCCACCGGTAACGTGACGACAGAAAAGAGTGTTATCACGAATTGAGCTGCAATTATTACAAGAATAATATTCTGAATACCCAGGCCATATAGAAAGCCACCTCCAAAAATCATAGCAAGCATAATGAAATTCATCACCCTGGCACTTATACTTTGCACGGGAACCATGGCAGAACGAAACTCAAGGAAGCTATAAGCCCTGGCGTGTTGGACAGCATGTCCGCATTCATGAGCAGCTACCGCCGCCGATGCCACTGACCTTCCATTATAGACATCCTCACTTAAGTTGACCGTTTTATTGGATGGGTTGTAATGATCGGTAAGTTTACCTGGCTGACAGGTGATTTTTACATCTTGTATACCATGATCTACTAGCATTAATTCTGCGATCTCCCGCCCCGAAAGCCTGGTTTGTAAACCAACCTGTGAGTATTTTTTGAATTTATTTTTCAGTCTTGAACTGACACCCCAGCTCAATAATCCAAATACTATAAATATTAAAATCAACATATTAATTTTTGTTTATAAGCCCTTAATTCGATTTATTAATTCAGTAGTGGAATTGCCCTTTACAAAACTAATTGTTTTCACAATTCCGCCGTATGCTATAACGAAATTTGATCCAACGATGTTGTGAATCTGATAGTCTCCACCCTTAACTAGAACATTCGGTTCTATCATTTCAATTAGTTGCAAAGGGGTATCATCTTCGAAAGCAATTGTGAGGTCAACATATTGAATGGCTTGCAGGACCTTCAACCTGTCGGATAAACGATTGAAAGGCCTCTGGATACCTTTCAATCGTTTAACGGAAGCATCTGAATTTACGCCAACGATGAGTTTATCTCCAAGTGACCTCGCCCCCTTTAAATAGTGAACATGACCAGCATGAATAATATCAAAACAACCATTCGTAAAGACTATGGTTTCACCCGATCGCCTCCAGCTTCCTATGAGCGGACTAATTGTCAATTCTCTTGCAGTTTATTCCTTCTAATAAAGGAGACTATGATTAAACTGATACTTCCCACAATCATGACCGACAAAGTTTGAGAAGTATGTAGCAGCGTGGCAAAAAACACACCGTTAGTCTGATCTATCCCATACAATGTAAGCAACGCCGCAACCAGAACATGGTAAGTACCAATCCCTCCTTGAACAGGAGCAGACATTCCAATTCCTCCTACAACCAAAATAGCAAGGCCTGCGATCCAATCAAGTTGTGAAGTTTCCGGGATGGAAAATACAATGATGTATGACATCAAATAGTACAAAACCCAAATGCCAATTGAACTGAGAATAAATCCCGGGATATTATCAATTTTATTTATACTAAAAAGACCTTCTTTAAACTGCATGAATAAAGAGAGAAATTTAGAAAAAGCTTCATTATGCCGGATTTTCTTCAGGAGCAAAAATAGTGCAATCCCAAGGATGACCACTCCTCCAAAACTGAGCATTATAAGTTCAATTTTGGGTATCCTGTCTGAAGACAATTTATTGCTGAATAGGTCTTTAAAAAATTCATTGAGCTTTCCGAATTCGAAGATGAATGTGATCAACATGATAATCAGCAATGACAATACATCAAATATTCTTTCGGTCACTACAGTGCCCATTGAAGTTGAAATTTTTACGCCATCAGTTTTCTTTAATACGCCACATTTTGTTACTTCACCCATTCTCGGAAAAGCCAGGTTGGCGAGATATCCAACCATTACAGCCCAGAAGGATCTAAAAATGCTAACGTGATATCCAAGTGGTTTCAAAAGGATACTCCATCTGTATGCCCTGAGTATGTGGCTAATAATTGACAAAAATACGGAGAGATAAATCCAACTGAACTCTACCTCACCGAGCCTGCCCAACATATCCATTACCGAGACATCCTTGAAGGCATACCACAAGAGTGCGAAAGCAATAATTAAAGTAAACCCGTATTTCAGGGAAGATATGAGAATGGATTTCTTCAAATGGGAATCTAACCTAGCTTGTTATTTTCGTTAGGAAAAATTAGCAATGGTGTATGGTTTTTAGCACTTTGTTTGTCAACCAGACAATAGGAAATAATAATTACCGTATCGCCTACCTGTACTCTTCTAGCCGCAGGACCGTTTAGGCATATATCTCCGCTGCCAGAAATTCCTTTAATCACATAAGTTTCGAGCCTTTCGCCATTATTTATGTTGACTACCTGAACTTTTTCGTTTTCAGAAATGTCAGCGGCAATCATTAGATTCTCATCAATACTTATACTGCCGACATAATGTAATTCTGCCTGTGTCACCCGAACGCGATGAATTTTGGATTTCATCACCTCAATTAACATGTCATTCGGTTTGATCTATTATCAATCATTCAATATGATATTATCCAACAGCCTTATTTCACCAACATATCCAGCTATACATAACGAAATATCTTCATTGTTGTTAACAGCAGTTTTCGACTCCAATGTATTTGAATCAACAATTTCAAAGTATTCTAAACTAATTCCCTGAATTGAACTGATATATACTTCAACTTTATTACTTACTTCTGATGGACTTTCACCCTTTGAAAGCAATTCTTTGCCCAAAGTTAAGGCGTTGTAGAAATTTGAAGCTACACTTCTTTGGGCACCCGTCAACCTTTTATTCCTGGATGAAAATGCTAAACCATCAGATTCACGGATGGTGGGAAGTACTTTTAATTCTGTCTGGAATGACATTTCGCTGAGCAATTTCCTAACAATTACCGCTTGCTGCATATCTTTCTGTCCTAAGAAAATCATATCTGGGTTGACGATATTTAAGAATTTTATAATTGCCAATGCTACTCCGTTAAAATGGCCCGGCCTGAATTTGCCTTCCATTGTTTTTTCAAGAAACTGAAAGTCCAATTTTATGTCATGCGATTCAGGGTACATATCACCGGCTTCGGGCATAAAAACAATATCATTCCCACTCTTTTCAAGGATTTTAAGATCTTCTTGGAAATCAACGGGGTAATTGTGGTAGTCCTCTTTGTTGTTGAACTGTAAGGGATTGACAAAAATGCTACAGACTACAGAATCACAAGAGTTTCGAGCCGCATTCAACAAACTAAGATGGCCTGCATGAAGCGCACCCATAGTCGGAACCAAACCTATACTTTTTCCTTCCGATTTGGTTGTCTTTATAAGTCTTTTTATTTCATGAATTTTTTGGCAGACAACCATCAGGTGACACAGGCATTTTAAAGGTCGCAAATGTAGTTATAAAAAAGTCTAACAAGGAAAATCGATGGTAATTATGTATTTTTGTGACCCCCAAATTTTTCATTAAATTTTTTTAAACTGTATATACGATTATGGCGAATCTTCGAATTTTATACGTGGCAGGTGAAATCTTACCTTTTCTTCAAACTTCTGAAGTAGCGAGTTTTGTAAGGAAACTTCCTCAAGCAATGCAGGAAAGAGGTATGGAAATTAGGATACTCGTTCCCAGATTTGGTCTGATAAACGAGAGGAAAAATCGATTGCATGAAGTAGTCAGATTATCGGGTATCAATATTGCGGTTGGAGAGGAAGAGAAGCCTTTGGTAATTAAGGTGGCCTCAATTCCCAACGCCAAGCTTCAAGTTTACTTTATTGATAATGAGGATTATTTCCAGAGAAAATCGGTCTATCATGACAAGGAAGACAATTTTTATGAAGACAATGATGAAAGAGCTATTTTCTTTTGTAAGGGTGTACTTGAAACTGTAAAAAAGCTGGGATGGACTCCGGATATTATTCATTGCAACGATTGGATTTCAAGTCTCATTCCTCTTTATGTGAAAACCACTTATAAGAATGATCCGATTTTTCAAACTGCAAAGACGGTCTTTACTGTTTATGATACCCATTTCCCTCACAAATTCAAGAGCGATACATTATTTGAGAAAGTAAAGATGCTTGATATTGAAGATCAAATGCTCCTAAACCTGAAGTCCGCAGATTACGAGGGTTTTATTAAAATGGGTGCAGAGTATGCAGACGCAGTTATTAAAGCTGAAGAGGAATTCAGTCAAAGCCTTTTGAACCTTTTCAGCACTATTCCCAGTAAAATTGACACAATTGAAGACGATAACTACTTGGATTCTTATTATAATCTATACCATGAACTTGCGGGGTAGATTAGGAAAGTGGGTGCTAATATTAGCTCCCTTTTTTCTTCAGTGTGAGAATCCAAATCAAATTGGTGCAGAACTTAATCCCAACGATGAAAATCTCAATACATTTTACAAAGAGTTCGTACTTCCAGCTTCGGTAGTTACCTCAGATAGCATTGTTACTTCAAATGCTGAAAGGCTATTGGTTGGAGTTTTTGACGACCCTGTTTTTGGGAAAATAAAAGCTACAAGTTTTACACAACTGGGAATTAATACGACTGGCTTGGAAGCACCGTTTGTCCAAACTGACCCAGAATTCGACTCAGCAGTCATGTACTTGCACATGAATTGGTTTTACGGAAATGATTTCAATAAACCCCAAAGGGTAAGAATAGTTGAGTTGGAAGACACCCTGTTTTCTAATGTGTTTTATAAAAGTACCCGACAAACGGACTTAAGTACCAGCACAGTAGGAGAAATGGATATTTCTATAAACCCAATATTAGATTCGCTTTCGCAGGTAAGGCTATCTGATGCCTTTGGAAGTAAGTTACTAACTCTTATCGAGAAGAATGAGCCGACTTCACCGAGCCATGCAATGTTTCAAAATGAAATTAAAGGATTGGCCTTTATTCCGGACGATGATATGGAGTTTATTGTTGGAATTGAAAGAGCGTTTAATGGAGACACGCTTATTGCCGAGGAAGAATCTTTTATCAGATTATATTATCACAACAATTTGAGCAACTACTTTTATGATGTCACATTACTTGGGAATTCGCAATATATCAATATAGAAACTGACCGGACCAATTCAACACTCGCCGGGTTGTCTGAACCCTATGTTGACTATGGAGATATCAATGGACAATTGTTCATTCAACCGGGTACAGGAGTATTTTCAAAAATCAATATGGATCGCTTGTGGGAGTTTGCCGACTCTCTGGAATATTTCTATGTGAATTTGGCATTACTTGAGATTGGTCCATTGCAATCAAACCCGGGAGTAAACAGAGCACCACAACGGGAGAATATCTCAATCGCCCTAGCTTCAGGAGCAAATCCTAATAA
>JAQCLE010000030.1 GCA_027592755.1 Bacteroidota bacterium
ACTGAATATCAATGAGTTAATAAAGCATTTTACACGGTTTATTTGTTCAAAATATTTATTTATTAAGTGCCTATTTCAATAAACATTAATGATCTTCCCGCCCAAATAATAAAACAACATAACCCTTAAATACAGTCTAATCTTTGATGAAATTCCCGCAGGTCTTTATAGCTATTTACTTCCTAATTTGTTTACAATCCTACGCTCAGGGGACAGCGTAAGTATCGGGAAATGTATCGAACAAATTTAATGGAGAACCTTTGTCAGGTGTCGCGGTGTATATTCAAAGCCTCCAAATTGGCACCCAAACTGATAACAAAGGATATTTTAAGTTAACTGTACCCATAGGAACAGTAAATATCACCTTCAGCAGGGTAAATATGGATGCTGAATCGCTTCTTGTTGATATCCTGGCTGATCAATTCATTACCCTTCGAATGAAGGAAAAGCTTTATACGCTCGATGAAATTTTGATTACAAATCAAATTGAAGATGAAAATGTAAAAAGTTTAGACATGGGTAAAAACACTTTAAGCATCGAAAGCATAAGAAAGCTGCCCTCATTTCTGGGAGAGGTAGATGTAGTCAAGGGGTTGATCTCACTTCCTGGTGTTTCAACGGTTGGAGAAGGGGCTTCTGGCTTTAATGTTAGAGGTGGAGGGGTTGATCAAAACCTGATTCTTCAGGATGGAGCTTTGATTTTTAACCCATCACATGTTTTTGGATTTTTTTCAGCATTTAATCCAGAGATGGTAAAAAATGCAACTCTTTACAAATCGGGAATTCCAGCAAGTTATGGAGGCAGATTATCTTCAGTATTAGATGTTGAGTTGAAAGAGGGCAATCTTCAAGAGTACCACGTGGATGGAGGCCTCGGACTTATATCAAGCAAGCTCATAGTTAATGGCCCAATTATAAAGAATAAAATGTCCTTTATTATCGGAGGAAGAATGTCCTATTCCGATTGGTTGCTTGATAAAGCCAAGGATATCAATGTTAAGAATAGCTCTGCATCATTCCGCGACTTCAATAGTAAGATCACTTATCTCCCGGGTAATAAGGATAAAATATCGTACTCCAATTATTTGAGCCACGATAGCTTCAGTTTTGCATCAGACACGTTATTCGAGTGGAACACTACTAATCACATCTTAACCTGGGATCATATTTTTACTGATAAGCTATTCTCTCAAACCTATCTCGTTGCTGGCCGCTATAATTATAGCATTAGGGATGACGAAGGATTTAATTCATTTGTCGTAAAGTCAAAAATCAATTACCAAGCGTTCAAAACAAATTTTGAATATGATGTTAATGACAGGTATAAATTACATGCTGGTGGCGATGTTAACTTATTTCAGTTTGAACCTGGCAAACAATTTCCAATTGGCGAGTCGTCAGGTGTAGAATCTCTACAATTAGAGCATGAGAAATCGGTTGAAGCTGGATTATTTATTGAAAATGAATATCAACTGCATAAAGCAATTTCCATTAAAGCCGGCCTTCGATATTCAATGTTTTATAATAGGGGCCCCGGGAATGATTTCATATATGCAGAGAATGCCCCACGAAATAACTTTAACATCACTGATACTGTCTCATACTCGTCTGGGGACCTTATCAAAAGTTATAAGGGATTGGAACCGCGGATAACTTTGAATTATGAAATTAACCTCTCAACCTCATTAAAACTCAGTTACAACAGAACGCGACAATACTTACATCTTATTACCAACACAACCGCGGTTACCCCGACCGACCTTTGGAAAACAAGTAACCGCTACATCCCTCCTGAAATCGGCGATCAGTACTCCATTGGGTTGTTTAAAAATTGGCTTTCCAACTCCATTGAAACATCCGTTGAAGTCTATTATAAAAATTCCGATAACATTGTTGATTTCAAGAATGGCTCCAAATTATTGATGAATAGAAACATCGATGCCGATCTAATCACCGGAAATGGTAAGTCATATGGCACTGAGTTTTACCTGAACAAAAAAATAGGGAGACTTACTGGCTGGTTTAGCTATACTTATTCAAGAACATTTAGAAAAATTGAGGGACAATTCTCTGAAGAAACAATCAATAATGGATCCTATTATCCTGCAAACTTCGATAAGCCTCATGACTTATCATTGGCATTGAACTATAAGATTAGTCACTATTTTGAATTTGGTTCCAGTTTTACTTATAATTCCGGAAGGCCATTCACGGTGCCACTTTCTTTATACGGAACTTCGAATTTGACCAGTGTTTCTAACTTTTCGCAAAGAAATGAACAACGAATTCCGGATTACCACAGACTGGATTTATCTATAAAAATCAATAGCCGAGAAATGCTCCGTAGACGCTTAAAGTACGATGTCACTTTTGCTCTGTATAATGTCTATGCTCGAAAGAACGCATATACTGTCTTTTTTAGAAACAATATTGGAGAGCCACCAAAAGCTTATAAACTTTCTGTCTTAGGCGCCACCTTTCCCGCTATAATTGTCAATTTTCACTTTTGATATATGTTTAAATCTATGTTCTTAGGTGGTTTTCGGATTAAGAAATTTCCTTTTCCAACACGATTAGTTTCATTGATCTTTATCGTTATTTCCGGATTTTTCGGTTGCATTCAGGAAATAGAACTGGAACTGGGAAAAGTATCATCTCTCGTTATTAATGGCGAAATTAGCAATGAGCCAGGGCCTTATAAGGTGAAATTGTCATACTCCACAGGGTTTAATGAGAACAGCCTCTTCGTCCCTATTGATCCACGGGTGCTAAAAGCAGAGGTTAAAATTGTTGACGATTTGGGCAATGAAGAGGTACTCAATGAAATTGGTGATGGGAAATACATAACAACCATCGGCGGAATTCAGGGTACCATTGGCAGAACATATATGCTAATGATTACTTTGAATAATGGAGAAAAATATGAATCTCTACCGGAAAGGTTAAAATCTCCGGTTCCTATTGACAATGTAGGCTTCGAGTTTGCTTCAGAAGCAATTCTCTCCAATTCTGGAGAGAACCTTTCATCTGAATCAAGGTTAAAGTTTAATGTTAGTTTTACCGATCCTCCGGAGGGAAAAAATTATTACAGGTGGAGGTATGAAGAAGTTTATGAAGTAATCGCTCCATTGGCCGATTCATTGATGGCAACATTCCAGTTCTTCCCTCCTGATTGCCTCTTTTGTCCACCACCAATCATCAAAAGATGCTGGGGAAAAGATTTCGATAATGAATACTTGTATGTAGAATCTGATTTGTTTTTCAATGGCCGATCAGTGACTGCGCTGGAGATACTTTCTATGCCTATCACCAGGAAACTGCTCATAAAATATAGTGTCCTCGTTAAGCAATATTCCATATCGGAAGGTGCTTACAATTATTGGAATAATCTGAAGGGCCAAATAAGTAATACCGGTACAATTTTCGAAACACCCAATTTTCAAATTCTTGGTAATATCCGGTCAACGAGTAATTCAGATGAAGCAGTTTTGGGGTATTTTGGGGTAAACTCCGTTTCCGAAAAAAGGATTTTTATTGACAACCAGGAGGTGCCTTATGCAATTGTTGGATTAGCCTGTCCGCCATTGGATGGCACTCCCCCAGGGGCACTATGTACCAATTGTACCGCAGGTGGGGCATCACAATTTATACCTTCATTCTGGCCGGAATAATACTTTCTCGAATGGGGTAATGCTTAAATTGGTATTGCTCAGTTAGCACATTAAGAAATCGGAGGAAGACTTAGTTATTTAATTAATAATCCGTTCAAGAATACGAGCGCTCACAACGACACACCCCGTTTCCATGGAATGAAATCGTTTTGATCGAGATCCATTGCTTTGGTGGTTTTTCTACCGCTGGCCACTTCAATGATAAAATCAAGTATCTCCTCCCCTTTCTCTTCAATAGATTGTTCTCCTCTTACAATAGCACCGGTATCAACGTCAATGATATCAGGCATCCTCTCTGCTAATTGTGTGTTGGAGGATAACTTGATTACAGGGGTGATTGGGTTTCCAGTTGGTGTGCCCAGTCCTGTTGTGAACAGTATAATATTCGAACCACTTCCAGCCAGACCAGTGGTTGATTCTACATCACCACCAGGTGTACATAACAAAGACAATCCCGGTTTTGTCGCATATTCAGTATAGTCGAGAACATCCTGAACGGGTGATGTGCCACCTTTCTTAGCTGCTCCAGCTGATTTAATTGCATCAGTAATCAAACCGTCACGAATGTTGCCCGGAGACGGATTCATATCAAAGCCAGAACCTACGGCAGCAGCGGCTTTTTCATAGGCTCTCATAATGCTGGCGAACTTGCTGGCAACATCATCACTTACCGCCCGGTTGATCAATTCCTGTTCAACGCCACACAATTCCGGAAATTCTGATAAAATTGCCTTGCCCCCAAGGGCAGTAATCAAATCAGAAGTATAGCCAATGGCAGGATTTGCTGAGATTCCTGAAAATCCATCCGAGCCGCCACATTCAAGGCCAATGGTCAGATTACTTAGTGGGGCCGGTTGACGATTCAATTTATTCAATTGTACCATCCCAAGGAATGTCTCCTTGATTGCCCGGGTAATCATTTCCTTCTCAGTCCCGACTGTTTGCTGATCCAATATTATCACCGGTTTGTCCAGATGTGGATTAATGGCCTGAAGCATGTCCTGGAAATCTTTGACCTGGGCATGCTGGCACCCCAGGCTTAAAACAGTTGCACCTCCCACGTTTGGATTGTTAACGTAACCGGCAAACAAACGACAAAGAACTTCAGAATCATGCCTTGTACCTCCGCATCCTCCCTGGTGTGTTAGAAACCGGATGCCATCTACATTTTCAAAAACTCGCTGCTTCTTATCCTCACTTTCTTCCAAAGCAATGATGTCATGCACCTCCAAATCTTCATTGTCCTCGTAGCTGGAAACAAGTTGCTTTACCAAATATTCATACTTGTCTCCTTTTTCAAGGCCGAGACCTTTTTCGAAAGACTTTTTGAGAACATCGACATTTCTGTTTTCACAAAAAACGAGAGGAAACACCAACCAATAATTGGCGGTACCCACCTGTCCATCTTTTCGATGATAACCTAAAAACGTCTTATCCTTCCAACGGCTTATGTCTGGAGCTTTCCAGTCAATCTTTTTGCGATTGTTAATGTCATATAATCCTGACTTATGCTTCAGATTGGAAGTAGTAACTGCTTCCCCGATAGCAACAGGTACTTTAACATGTCCGACGGTCACTCCGTACATGGTCACTTCATCACCTATGGCAAAATCCTTAAGGGCAAATTTATGTTTCTGCTCCACAGGTGTAACCAGCTTAATGCTATTTCCATTGATTTGAAGGGTTTCGCCTGCAGCCAGGTTTGTCAGCGCAACAGCTACATTATCCTCATTATTGATCGTGATCGCCCTTTTCATTATTCTCAGATTAAGAGTGCAATTTATCTATTCGTTAAATTACATAGTGCATATTTTCAATTAAAAACATTTTTTATATTGGTCTATAAAAGTGATTATTTAACTTAAGAGCCATTGATACAATTGGTCTATTTAAAACATCATTATTTCTTCGATAATCCGAATGACTAAAATTCATATTTCTGTCTTTACCTACATTCTTATTTTAACCATTTTTCTGATAGGTTGTGATGGTGATCCCGGGGTTCGTAGTGTTACACATGATGACAGTATTTCAGAATTCATCCAGGCTTTTGAAGGCCGGGGAGATCTTACTGACGATTCCAAGCCAACTCCCGCTTATCAGGCGGTGACCCAATTTATACATCCAGATGACCTAGAAATTGAACTGGTTCTCGCAGAACCCGATATTTTCCAACCTGTTGAAATCAGTTTTGATCACCGCGGCAGATTGTGGGTGGTTCAATACAACCAGTATCCTTATCCCGAAGGATTAAATGTAACAGACATTGACAATCATCTGAGGGTCCAATTTGATAAAGTGCCCGATGCCCCACCGACTGGAGCCCGGGGTGCTGATAAGATCACATTTTTTGAAGATACAGATGGTGATGGGAAATTTGAAAAGTCTACGGATGCAATCACTGGATTGAATATTACTACCAGCGTGATTCTCGGAAGAGGGAAAATATGGGTCCTCAATCCTCCTTATCTCCTGGCCTACCCAGATCGCGATGATGACGGCATACCCGATGAAGATCCTGAAATTCATCTTAAAGGATTTGGACTGGAGGATACTCATGCCGTAGCGAACAGCCTCACCTGGGGATCGGACGGATGGCTTTATGGAGCCCAGGGAAGTACGACGACTGCGAATATTACCTCCAAAGTATCCGAAAATATAAGCTTCGAAGGTCAGGCTATTTGGCGGTATCATCCTGACACTGGCATCTTTGAGGTTTTCGCAGAAGGAGGAGGTAATACTTTCGATGTTGAAATTGATGCCAAAGGCCGCCTTTATTCTGGGGATAATGGCAACGACCGGGGACAATATTACAAACAGGGAGCTTATTTTGTGAAGAACTGGGGCAAACATGGTCCCCACTCCAATCCCTATACTTTTGGATATCTTCCTAATATGGAACTTGAAGGCGATCGCAAAAGATTTACGCATGCCTGGATAAAATACGAAGACAACTCATTACCCGAGCGCTATCATGGTAAAATGGTGGCAATCAATCCACTGCAGAGTTATCTCCAACTTACCCGTCTTGAAACAAACGGCTCAACCTTCAGAAATATTGATGAAGAACGGATATTGGAAACCCCAGACCACTGGTTCAGACCTGTAGACATTAAGAGTGGGCCGGATGGGGCAATCTATATTTCTGACTGGTATGACAGCCGACTATCCCATGTTGACCCAAAAGATACCTGGCATAAAAAAAGTGGGCGGATATATCGATTAAAAAGCAAGGGAACGCCAAATTCCAGGTTTGACCTTGATCTTAATAAAGTCTCCGAAGATGAACTGATCAATGCACTGTCAAGTCAGAGCAAATGGTTTCGTCAACAAGCGCAGCGACAATTTGCCGACCGAAAAGATCCGCAATTGACAGCCAAACTGTTGCCTCTCCTGGATTCGGAAAATGAACAAACTGTACTCGAAGGGCTTTGGGCTTTAAATCTAAGTGGGGCCTTTGATGGATCAGTTTCCCTGATAGCCCTTAATCATGACGACCCATATGTGCGAATGTGGGCAGTAAGGTTGATTGGCGATAGCCATCAGGTTACCAGTAATCAGGCCCTTGTGCTGATCCGAATGTCGGATAGTGAGCTTCATACAGAAGTAAGAAGCCAATTAGCCGCCACTGCAAAGAGAATTGATGCTAAAACCGCTTTGGCTATGGTTAAAGGTGGTTTGCTTCAAAATGAAGTCGATGCCCTGGATCCTGACATCCCACTCCAGATCTGGTGGGCAATGGAATCGAAAATAGCTACCAATCAGGATGAGGTGATTAATATTTACAAGGACATCGCCTTATGGAAATCCGGAATTTCACAATCCACGATTCTCTTTCGCCTGGCTCAACGATTGATCATGACAAGGGTGCCTAAGGATTTTGCAGCAGCCACTCAATTGCTGGGATATGCTCCTTCCTCCCAATTGGCCAAACCCCTGACCGATGGCATCTTTGAAGGATTGCGAGGAAGGGACATAGCTTCTCTCCCTTCTGATTTGTTGGAAGCGCTAAAACTCTTCGCTGTTGATATAGATGAAGGACCCCTGGCTTTTGGGCTCCGATCCGGAGATTCTACCAGCGTAGTCAGGGCCCTGGAAAAATTGGACGACACCAAAGCAGACCTCTATCACCGGCTTAATTATGCAAAAATTATTGGAGAGACCACTCACCCTGATGCCTTACCTGTTTTCCTTAGAATTGTCGAAAATCAGCAGTCACCGGTCAGTTTACGGAAAGCTGCCCTTGCTGCTCTGCAAAGCTATTCTGAAGAAGAAGTCGGGGAACGTGTTGCTATGGCCTATCCTGATAAATTACGGGCTGACCCTGATGTCCGTCTGGCCGCTTTGTCTTTGCTAACCAGCCGTGCATCATGGGCGCTAAAGCTGCTCAATATCATAGATAAGACAAAACAGGTTTCCAAGGATGACATTCCTCCTTACTTAGTCATGCAATTAAGTTTCCTAAATGATCCTCTAATTACTGAAAGAACGAGGAATATGTGGGAGGAATTAATACCAACATCCGTGGCACAAAAAGAAGAAAGTTTCAGGCGGACACTCGATATAGTACTTTCTGGTAAAGGTGACCGCGTTAACGGTAGAAAAATATTTGAAACCCTGTGTAGTTCTTGTCATCAATTAGGGCCTCTTGGAAATGCCCTGGGGCCAGACCTGAGCACTTATGACCGCAGTAATACACGAGACCTTCTCTATAATATTGTATTTCCAAATGCTGATATCCGGGAGGGTTATGTAAACCATCTTATTCGAACCAAAGATGGCAAAATGATTATTGGAACAATCATCTCTCAACACGGCGATTTATTGCAACTTCGTAGTTCTTCAGGTGAAAGTATCACCATGCCTCAAGTAAACATTCTTGAGATGAAGACTTTAGACAGATCACTCATGCCAGAGGGGTTAATAAGTGGACTCACAAATCAGGAACTGAAGGATCTCTTCTCATTTATCGAAGGAGAACCCTAATTGAGGGATTATAGTATTATGATGGCTTCCCATAGACATGAGGCCATTAATAAACATCATTTATCTACTCAAAAATGGATGGTAACCATAAAGCCAATTCGGGCACATAGGTGACGATGAACAAGACTACTATCATTGCGATAAAAAGAGGAATCATAGGTTTGATCACCTTCGTAATGGTAGTATTTGCTACGCCGACTCCAACAAAAAGTACAGAACCAACTGGTGGCGTACACAAGCCGATACACAAATTCATCACCATAATTATCCCAAAATGGATCGGGTCCATTCCTAAATCTTTAACAACAGGTAAAAATATAGGAGTGAAAATCAGAACTGCAGGGGTCATGTCCATAAAGACACCAACACATAAAAGTGTGATGTTAATAATGATAAGGATAATGATTTTATTATCGCTTAAGTCAAGCAATACATTACTCATTGTTTGAGGGATATCGGCATAAGACATTACCCAGGACATACTCATCGATGTGCCTATCAAAAGCATAACCACTGCCGTGGTTGTCACTGAATTAAGGAATATTCCTCTCAGTTTATCGAGGGTAAGTTCCATATAAATGGAAGCTAAAATCAATGTATAAAGCACCGCAACCCCTGATGCCTCTGTAGCAGTAAATATTCCCGTGACAATTCCTCCTATTACAACAACGAGAAGAAACAAACTTGGAAGAGCATCCACGAATTCAAATAAGATCTTTTTAAAGCTGGACCTTTCTGCTACGGGATATTTATATTTTTTTGCCCAATAAGCAGCTACCAGCATCAATGCAAGTCCTGTCAGGATACCAGGGATATAACCGGCAAGAAAAAGGGAGGCAATTGACACGCCACCACTTGCAAGCGAATAGACAATCAAAATATTGGAAGGGGGAATTACCAGCCCCGTAGTGGCTGAGGTAATATTAATTGCGGCAGCGAATTCCCTCGAATAACCCTCCTCCTCCATTCTTTTTCCCAAAGTACCACCAATAGAGGTTACAGCTGCTAAAGCTGAACCTGAAATCGCACCAAAAAGCATGGCTGCAACAACATTTACATGAGCCAGCCCACCGGGTAATGATCCTACTAACCCCTTGGCAAAATCAATCAGCCTTCGGGCGATACCTCCCTGACTCATGACTTGACCTGCAAGTACAAAAAAAGGAATCGCCAATAGTGTAAAGCTGTCAAGGCCGGTGGCCATCCTTTGTGCAACGGTAGTAATTGCGGGAAGTGTATCAATAGATACCAGCATGGTAAGTAAACTGGCGATGCCAATACTCCAGGCAACCGGAAAACCCAAAGCGAGCAAAACGACAAATCCAATAATAAGAACATAGACATCGCTACTCATTTTTCAGGGATTCAGGACTTAAAAGTTCGAGGACCAAATAAGTGATAATCAAAATGCCGCTGATTGGAATGATGATATAAACCGCCGCCAACGATAGATTGAGAGCTGGTGAATGCTGATCAAGATAGTAGGTAATAAAAACAAGTCGACTGCCTCCAATAATGAGTGCAAGAGCGACAAAAACCATGATTGTGATGTTTTGGATGATCCTTAATCTGATTCGATTTTTCTCATTAAGCTTAGGGGGAAGGATATTAATTGACAGATGCTGCCTTTGACCTGATGCGTAAGCTGCACCAAGCAAACCAATCCATATAAGCATGTATCGTGAAAGTTCATCGGTGAAAGTACTCGGTGACTGAATGACATAGCGAGAAAATATCTGCCATAGCACTGCCACAACCAACACTGCCATCAAAAAGACCAGAACGCTGCCCAGAGCCTTGTCAATTGCTTTCTTCATGGCATCAAAAGGTTTGAATGCCTTTTATAATCTGAGCAAGATTCTCATCCTTTTCAAATTCTTTATACATCCCCGCTACTTTTGATGAGAAGAGACTCTTATCGGGGTAAATTATTTCAACACCGGCTTTTTTAACTTCTTCAAGTACTTCCATTACAACTTGTTCCCAAAGCTTCCTTTGATAGATTGTTGCTTCATCAGCCGCTTCCTGAAGCCAGACTTTTTCCTGGTCAGTAAGTTTATCCCAAATGATAGTACTTATAAGAAGGACATCCGGTAGAAGCGTGTGCTCATCAATTATGTAATACTTGCACACTTCGTAATGGTGTGAAAAATAAAAACTGGGAGGGTTATTTTCGGCCCCATCAACAACTCCCTGCTGCAATGCTGTATAAAGCTCTCCCCAGGCAATTGGCGTTGGAGACCCACCCAACTGGCTGACCATAGTCATTGCAGACGGGCTTTCCATTACTCTGATTTTAAGACCCTCCAAATCTTCAGGTGTATCCACTCTTTTATCTTTGGTATAGAAACTCCTGCTGCCGGCGTCAAAAAAAGTAACACCTCGAAGCCAGTACTTTTCGCTTTGAGTAAGTAATGTCTTACCAATCTCGCTATCCATAAAGTCGAAACCATGCTGCTTATCCCGAAAAAGAAATGGCAGACCAAAAACCCTCATTCCAGGGGCAAAGCTTTCCAGCGTACCAGCGGAAACTTTGGTCATGGCCAGGCTACCAATCTGCAAGAGCTCTACTAATTCTCTTTCAGTACCCAATTGCTGACTGGGATATATCTTGATTGTGAATTTATTATCTGATTTTTCAGCCAGGCGGTCCGCCATGAACTGCATCGCTAAATGAACTGGTTGGGTTGCTTCAAGGCCATGTCCAAGTTTGAGTTCTTTGGTTTGGCTCAATTTAGCACAACTGATGAAAAGCAGGGTGATAAGAACAAGTGAAAAGATTCGCATGTATCAAGATGTATCAAAAATTGGTAAAGTCCCAATTTCCGCGAATTGGTCTCGATAGCATGGCATTAACAAAATGATCATTAGAAACTTCCCTATTCGGATCCCATCTAAATGGTCGCTCAAGCTCATAAGCAATATTGCATAGGTTGCACAAGGATGCAGTCCTGTGACCAGTTTCAACATCTGAAATTGGACGTGTACGCTGTCTCATGGCCTTTGTGAAGTCCTGGTAATGATTTTCACTGAAGTAAACCCGCTTATCTGAATCCTTCAGATCGGATTTAGCCAGATTCTCATTGGGGAAGGTTCTAAGAAAACGACGGCTCACTTCAATACGCCCATCTGTACCAATAAACTGAGTGGCATTATTTTCTCCCCAATCCACGTGGTTCAGTACTACACCATTATCATAAATCATCTTCATTCCTTGTTCCACTCTTTTTTCAGGCGGTATAAATTCAACAGGTCCCGACAAATCCATATCCAGTCCCCATTGAGCAATATCCATCATGTGAGCGCCCCAGTCAGTGATCATTCCGCCACCAAAGCCCCTGTACATCCTCCAGTGGGGGTAAACATCCACTTCCATTGGTGGTGATAATTCGGGACTAAATCCTCGGAAAAGGGAAGGCCCAACCCACATGTCCCAATCAAGCGTTGAAGGTGGTTGTTCTGAGGGCAAATCACATTGAACTACAGGAGGTCCAACATTAACATTGACCTCTTTTATTTCGCCGATATAGCCATTGCGCACCAACTCAACAGCATGTCTGAAATCACTCCATGATCGCTGCATGTTTCCTGTCTGAAAAACACGGTCATATTTCCTTGTTGCCGAAACCATTGCCCTCCCTTCAGCTACAGTGAGTGCCATAGGTTTTTCACAATAAATATCCTTTCCAGCCTTTGCTGCATCAACTGCAATCTTGGCATGCCAGTGATCAGGAGTTGCAATGATTACTGCATCTATGTCACTCCGTTCAAGCAACTCACGATAATCCTTATAGAGTGTAATCTGTGTGTCAGAACCTTTCTTTTTGTTTGACGCCGTTGCAAGATCCTTGAACCTGTTCAGTTTCCTTTCATCCACATCACATGCCGCTACTGTTACAACATCCGGACAATGCTCGGTAAAAAACCTTAACAGTATCGGACCTTGTTTTCCTGTACCAATACAGCCCACATTGATCTTATCACTCGGGGCGATTTTCTTTCCATCACTCATTGCAGTAGATGGAATTATGGTGAAGGCGGCCATCCCGGCAGCACTTTGATTAATAAATTTTCTTCTTAGCATTTCAAATACGGGTTGATAAAGTCACGCCAAGTTAATAAAACCCAAGTCTTAATTGCATTAGATCATACCAATTGCAATTCTCTTTTTCCTGATATACTTCCTATATTTATTAGAAGAGCATAGCTTCAAATGCGAAGTATAGAAAACAGATTAAAAGAACTTGGAATTGAATTGCCAACACCTCCCCCGGTGGCAAACTACCTGGGTACAAAACGTTCAGGGGATCTTCTTTTCGTGTCTGGAAGAAAAAGCGAACTGATAGGTTTGGTAGGTGGCGATATCTCGGAGAATGATGCCTATAGAGCAGCAAGGCAGACTGTAATCACGATGCTTTCTATCATCAAAGCAGATATTGGTGATTTAGACCTTATCATTTCAATCGTGAAACTCCAGGGATTTATCCGATCTGCACCACACTTTACGAGACAACCGTATGTCTTTGATGGAGCGACGGAAGTTCTTATAGAAATCTTTGGTGAAAATGGGCGTCATGCAAGAACAGCAACAGGGGTAAATCAATTACCATTTGGTGCAGCTCTTCAATTTGATGTGATTATTAGGTTAAAACGATTATGATCACTGTACTTGCTTTGTGGAATAGATTGAGTTCCATATCTTCGAAAAAATGTGGCGATTCATCATAACCTTAATCTTGTCTTCCCAGCTCTTGTTTGCCCATGCCCAGGGTACATTCGATCTTGTGGTTGATGGTATTCCAGTAAAACTCGACAAAGGCAACCGTACCAGTGCCCGGTTCATTGGCCAATCGAAACAGGGATTCTCTAATCTCTGGTTTACCGGTGAGTCATCTGATCAATCATGGGCAATGACTTTCAAGCTGATTTTTAAACAGTCACATGAAATGAAAAACTGCGATGGCTCAGAGATAATTGGCAGTTATTCAGGAGAACGGGTTGGTCCTGGACGACGCATTATTTGGGTTGTCAATAATGAAAGAATTGACAGAGAGAATTTTGACATCTTTGGCAACTTTAAGAGTTTAAAAAATAATGCCGAAATCTTCTGGCTGATTCGGGAGGGTGACCATGCCATTATCGACATTGAGAAATTCAATTCAGGGATAATATCCGGAACCGTCGACTTCAAACTTACACAAGCCGGGACAGATAATACAACCCATATGAGAGGATCGTTCACCTTACCTATTACAGGGTGTCATTGATATTTTGGTATATTGATGGACATTTCAGAACCCATTCAATCATCGGTGCAATGAGATCGATAATATTTGCATTATTTCTTGTCCTTACAATTCAGGAAATTAGTCTTTCGCAAATAGCATCTCGTCCAAATGTAGTTCTTATCATCACTGACGATCAGGGTTATGGCGATTTAGGGGTTACTGGAAATCCCCACATTCAAACCCCTGTAATTGACAAGTTTGCCCGGGAAAGCATCCGATTCAACAACTTCTATGTGTCACCGGTATGCGCCCCGACTCGCTCAAGTCTCATGACCGGACGCTATTCATTGCGAACAGGTGTGAGAGACACTTACAACGGCGGGGCCATTATGGCTTCCAGTGAGGTGACAATTCCTGAAATGCTAAAGCAAGCCGATTACAAGACAGGGGCTTTTGGCAAATGGCATTTAGGGGATAATTATCCTTCAAGACCAAATGATCAGGGCTTTGACGAATCATTGATCCATCTTTCGGGTGGTATGGGACAAGTGGGAGATATAACAACATGGTTTAAAGGAGATAGGAGTTACTTTGATCCGGTGCTTTGGCACAACGGTAAACAGGAGGCTTACCAGGGCTATTGCTCAGATATTTTTGCTGAACAAGCCATCGATTTCATTGATAATAATCAGAACCAGCCATTCTTCTGCTACCTCGCTTTTAATGCCCCTCATACCCCATTGCAGGTACCCGATCAATACTACCAAATGTATAAAGACATCGATCCTACCTCAGGCTTTGAGAGAGATAAAAGACCATTTCCAGAGATGAATGAGAGGGACAAAGAAGATGCAAGGAAAGTCTATGCCATGGTCACCAATATTGATGACAATGTGGGTAAAGTGTTGAGCAAACTCGATGAGCTTGGAATTTCGGAAAATACGATCGTGATATTCATGACTGACAATGGACCGCAGCAACGGAGATATGTCGCCGGCATGCGGGGAAAGAA
Source organism: Bacteroidota bacterium (assembly GCA_027592755.1). Classification (GTDB taxonomy): domain Bacteria; phylum Bacteroidota; class Bacteroidia; order Cytophagales; family Cyclobacteriaceae; genus JAJCYL01. Next base: position 14,898 of record JAQCLE010000030.1, read on the forward strand.
AGGCGATGTTTATCGGGGCGGTGTCAGGGTTCCTTTTTATCTGCGTGCTCCGTTACTGAGCAGTAGGAATAAGGATATCGAAACAACTGCTGCCCACATCGATATTCTACCTACCCTCTCCCAAATATGTAATGTCGAGTTACCCAATGACAGGCCGATTGACGGCAAAAGCCTTGTTCCTCTGATCATGGGCGAAGAAGTACCATGGGCGAACAGGTCACTGTTCTTCTACTGGACCCGACGATATCCCGAGCTATATAATAACATCGCCCTTCAAAAAGGAAGTTACAAACTGGTGGGTAATACAGCTTATAATGCGCCCGTTGAAAACTTCGAATTATTCGATATTGATAAAGATCCCTATGAGCAAAATAATCTAGTGACATCTAATAAGGTGCAATCCGCTAATCTTAAGGCGGAACTTGATAAGACTTACAAAGAATTAATAAACTCCGGCAACATTGTTAATCCTCCTCAAATAGCTGTCGGAAGTGAGTTTGAAAACCCAGTTACCCTCAATAGAAATGATGCCGATGGTGAAAGAGGGATATGGGCGCAGGAAGAGATCTTCGGGAAATGGAACGTCAGCATTCGCGAAGGCAGCTATAATATCAAATTCAAGTTTGTTAAACCCGTTGAAGCGGGTGGACAAATGTACCTTGAAACGGGTCCGGTAGTAAATCAAATGAAAAACACTGCAACTGACTCAGATATCATTGAAATGAAAAATGTAGACCTGCCCAAAATCAATTGCGAGCTTATCCCCTTCTATTCGGTCAGTGGCAAAAGAATTTTCCCTTTGTGGGTGGAGCTGGAAAAGATTAATTAGGATCAACAAAACACTAATATTAGCTATTAGAAGAATATAGGGTGATATTTCCGCAGATTTGATGATTACCCGGATATCCGCAAAGGCACACCTCCATGCTCAGCACCAACATCTCTTGGTTCACAAAACCAGACAAGCTTGCCTATCAATGACAATTCAGTAGGAGCATTAACCGCATCAGGATGTGTAGCCATGAACTCCTGAAGCATTTTCTCCTGCAAAACGCCAAGGACCTCCTTGTTATCATCGCTGCCTGAAACATTTGCGGCCTCACCCGGATCATTTTCCAGGTCGTATAGCAAATGGGTAATACCGGGAGCGCCAAAACCCGTCGCATATTCCAAACCCAAATCCCGTTTTCCTGTCATGAAAATATATTTCCATTTCCTGGTTGTAATCATTGCCATGTTGTCTTCAAGGTATTCTGAAAAGACAAATTCCCTGGGCTCATGATTTTCTTTTCGAAGCATAGGATAGAAAGACCTTCCCTGGGCTTCAGGCAATGGAGGAACACCGAGTGCATTAAGAACCGTTGGTGCCAGGTCAATATTTGAAATCAACTGATCATTCTGTTCTGCTAGGATCTCCCTTCCTTTAATTATGAGCGGTACGGAAACAGCTTGTTCCCACATGGTATGCTTTTCGAGTCGTTTGTGATCATAGAGCAAATAGCCATTGTCCGATGTATAAACAATTAGTGTATTCTCATCCAGTCCAAGGTTTTCGAGAGCTGTTAATATTTTTCCGATATTGTTATCCATATACTCCACAGAAGTCAAATAGGCAGAGACTGCATTTTTTACTTGATCAGGCTCAAACTGTTTAAAAAGTTCAGGGACCCATCGATCATCTTCCGGGCTACCCTCTGGTAAAACAATTTGCTCGGGATCAATGTTGTTGCGGTATTCTACAGGAAAATCAAAAGGTTGGTGGGGTTCATGATAGGCCATCCAAAGGAGGAATCTGTTGTCTTTGTTCTCTTCAAGGAAATCAATGGCTCGTTGGGTCAGATAAGTGCCTGAACAATCCTTTTCATAGCAATCGCCAGGCAGAAACCTGGTATTCCAAATACTTTCAGGATTCCTCTCGGTGTAGAGTTTCATGGTTGCAATTGAATCGGGTATTGGGGTTGGTTGAAACTCAAGAATATGATCACGATAGTCCCTTCGGTCAATAATTGTTTGAAAACCGAAATCCGGGGAAGTATCGGCATAAAGAGGACCCCAAATCCATTCATTGAAATGAGATTTACCAACCAAAGCGGTTTTGAAGCTGTTTTTTGATAAGTGTTCTGCAATGGTCTCATTCCTGCTGTCCTGAAACGGCGTGAATAACAAAGTAACTCCGGTGGCATGAGGATATTTACCAGTGAGCATCGATTGACGCGAAGGACTGCAAATAGGAGAATTGCAATATGCCCTTGAGAAACTCACTCCCTGTGAAGCAAGTCTGTCAAGGTTTGGAGTCTTCACCAGCTTATGGTTATTCATGCTGAGGGCTGACTTGGTATGATCATCACCGATAATGAAGATCACATTCCGGTAATCACCTGACTCCCTGACATCTCCACTTTCTTGACAACCAGATAGAACCATGTTGATGATAATCATAAAAAGAACCCAACTGAGACCCTTTATTAACTGATAGAATAGCACTTCCTTCATTCCATATTTCTCATTAATTATATTACAAACTCATTCTAATTTAACAAAACCGTCATTGTGAAAGTACTTAATTATCTGGGCGTGTTGGTCATTTTATTGAGCCAGTGTACCCCAAATCAAGAAAAAGCCGTTTCAAATCTCTCTATCAACAAAAAGGGCTATTTCGAAAAACAAGGTCTCAATGTGACCGTTTTCAGTGATATTTATCCGGAAGGTCACCAAACGGGTGTATCTATTATTCAGCACGGGCTTCGGGTAGCTGCCAATGGAGATCTACGCTTGGAACCATCACCCGGGCAATGGTCACCAGTTCCCAAGGGTGGCAAAATGACTGTAGACACCATCAATGGTGTCATTACACAGGAGCTTTGGTATCCGGACTCTTCAAAAAACGGGAAAGGCTTTAACCCCGTCTTTTATCCTGACCTCATTATTAAATACAAAGTAAATGTTGAAGCACTGGAAGGAAATTCTTTCCAGGTGACGGTAGACCTTGAGGAGCCACTCCCTGATGAATGGGTTGGTAAAGTCGGGTTCAACTTTGAGTTATTCCCGCAACACTTATTCGGGAAGTCCTACATGATGGATAATAATTCGGGAACTTTTGTTCCTCAGCCATCCGGGCCTGTCGAAGAAATATTTGACGAAAACCTCACGATTCCGCTCGCCACTGGCACCAAATTAGTGATAGCTCCTGAGGAAGATTTACAACGCATCCTAATTGAGTCAAAATCCGGAAATTTAGAGCTTTGGGATGGTAGATCAAACCACAACAACGGCTGGTACATTGTTAGAACTGAAGTGAAACCCAATACGACTGATACGGCAATTGAATGGGTTATTACGCCAAATGTAGTCCCAAACTGGGTTTATAAACCAGTAATTCAGGTCTCGCAGCTGGGCTATCATCCTGATCAACCCAAGCAGGTTGTTATAGAACAGGACCTTCGTGATCAATCGATGGATGAAGTGTCCATTTACAGGTTAACTGACACGGGACGTCAAAAAGTTTCATCAGGCACACCGGTAACATGGGGTGAATTCCTGCGCTACAATTATCTCACTTATGATTTCTCCGGCATTATAGAACCTGGCATGTACGTAGTCGGTTACAGGGATCAGTTTACCCAGGCATTCAAAATTGGTGGTGATGTGTACAGCCGGAATGCCTGGCAACCAACAATGGATTACTACCTGCCGGTACAAATGTGCCACATGCGTATCAACGAAAAGTACAGAGTATGGCATGATTTCTGCCACCTCGATGATGCGCTCATGGCTCCTTTGGATACCAATCATTTTGATGGCTATCGACAAGGTTCATCGACCCTTTCACGGTTCAAACCCTACGATGCCGTTCCCGGCATTAACGTTGGTGGCTGGCATGATGCCGGTGATTATGACCTGAGGGTTGAATCACAAGTCGGTACCCTCTGGATGCTGGCACTGATGATAGAAGAATTTGGGCTGAACTATGATGCAACATCCATCGATCAGCAATCAAGAATTGTTGAAATCCACCAGCCCGATGGCAAGTCAGACGCCATCCAGCAAATAGAGCATGGTTTATTAAGTGTCCTTGGTGGCTATCGCTCCATGGGCCGACTTTTTAGGGGTATTATTTGTAATGATCTGCGACAATATGTAATGCTTGGCGATGCCTCTTCCATGACTGATAACGTGGTTGACCCTGGAAATCCAAAAGCAGATGATCGCTGGGTTTTTACAGAGGAAAATCCAAACAGGGCATTGAATGTTGCGGCCGGTTTGGCAGCAGCTTCACGGGTATTAAAAGCATCCAATCCGAGGTTATCTGCAGAATGTCTTGAAGTGGCCAAATCCCTTTATCAAATGGAAAGCCCCAATGCAAGGAGGGCGGGCTCCAAAATTATTCCTCTGTCGGAATTGATTCTTGCCACAGAAGATCCTGTTTATATCGCAGAATTTATCAGCATGAAGGAAGATATTATTAATGGATTGCGATTTTCCGCATGGGCTGTTGGCCATGTGATTGATAAAATTCCTGACGAAGCATTTAAATCAGAAATAGCGGAAGCAGTTGCAGCATATACGAAAACGCTAAAAGAGAATTCAAAAACAGATTCTCCCTATGGCGTTCCCTATACACCCAATATTTGGGGAGCCGGATGGAATATCCAACGTTTTGGCGTTGATCAATACTTCGTGAATAAAGGTTGGCCGGAACATGGCTCCAAGGACCTCTATCTGAACGCACTCCAGTTTATTCTGGGCGTCCATCCCGGTGAGAATACCTCATCGTTTGCATCTGGCGTAGGTTCAAGATCGGTTTTGACTGCTTACGGTGTCAACAGGGGTGATTGGTCTTATATCCCAGGAGGCGTTGCATCGGGTACCGCCCTTATCCGGCCTGATTTGCCGGAACTTAAAATCTGGCCTTTCTTCTGGCAACAAACCGAATATGTAATGGGTGGTGGCGCTACCAATTATATGTTCCTTGTATTAGCAGCTGAGAACTTATATCAATAGCTTTAGATATGGTTCGATTAATGACAAAGTCGCTGCATTGTATAATGTTGCCGTTAGTAATCTTTGGCTGCCAGAATACCAACAAGGATATTGCTGAAAACGTCGAAGTACCCACTCTGGCTATCGATAAAGCGGAGTTCCTCTATCATTTTGCTTTTGACTGTATTGATAAAGAATATCCCAACAAACTGGGTCAGACCCTCGGGGATTCAACTTACCTGGCGACCCCTTCCGTACTCCACCCAGCGTTTTATGGTTGCTTCGATTGGCACTCATCATTACATGGCCACTGGATATTGGTGAATCTGCTGCGTTCCTACCCGAATCTTGATAATTACGACTCCATCCTATCTAAACTCGAGTCAAACATCACATCTGAAAACATTGCAGTTGAAATGGATTATTTCAATAATGAGCATAACAAGAACTACGAACGGACCTATGGCTGGGTGTGGCTTTTTAAATTGGCCGAAGCTTTGGATCAGTGGATACATCCTCGGGCGCTGACAATGAGCAAAAACCTTCAACCGCTCGTTGATACCCTTGAGAGAAAGCTCATCGATTTCCTTCCCAAGCTAACCTATCCCATTCGTGAAGGAACGCACTCAAATACTGCTTTTGCATTGTCATTTGCTATTGATTATGCCCGAAGCCAGAGTAGACCTGAATTGGAAAAGATTATAATAGAAAGAGCAAAGGAGTATTATTTAATGGATATCAATTGCCCCATCACCTGGGAGCCAGGTGGCTTTGATTTTTTCTCACCCTGCCTTCAGGAAGCCTCATTAATGACCAAGGTCTTATCAAAAGATGAGTTTCTTACCTGGATCAATCAATTTATGCCTGGATTACTGACCTCCCCTGAAAAGCTGATGCAACCTGCTATTGTCACTGACAGGTCCGATGGACAACTGGCTCATCTGGATGGTTTGAATTTTAGTCGGGCATGGTGCCTTTATGAAATCGGGACACCCCTTGATAATCAAAGTTTGATTCAATTGGCAAATGATCATTTTAAGGCAAGTTATGAGCAAATGGGAACCGGTGAATATGCCGGTGAACATTGGTTAGCGAGTTTTGCCTTATATGCGCTAATCAAAGGAAATTATGTTATCAATGATTAAGTATCCTACTAAATTTTTTTGTAAGATGTTATGATTCCCTTGATTAAAGCAGAACTGAAACCCTGATGTTCCATTTCGTTCAAACCAGCAATGGTGCATCCCTGAGGTGTTGTAACTTTATCAATTTCGCTTTCCGGATGCAGACCATTTTTTATAAGTAAATCTGCAGCACCTTTCACTGTCTGTGCCGCTATTTTTTGCGCCACATCGGCATGAAATCCTATTTCAATGCCGCCCTGTGATGCAGCCCTGATAAAGCGCATGGCATAAGCAATGCCGCATGCGCCCAATACAGTTGAGGCATTCATTAAGTCCTCCGTAATAATTGCTGTTTCACCAACTGTTTGAAACAACCGACTGATTTCTTCGAGGTCTGCTTCATTGGCTACACCATTTCCACAAATACAAGTCATCGATTCACCTATTGCAATTGCCGTATTTGGCATGGCTCGATAGATACTACCCCTACCATTCAATGCTTCCGCCATTGATGCAGTAGAAATCCCGGTTGCCACGGAAATCACCTTGTCTCCCTCATTAATACCTCCGGCTATTTCTTTGCAGATATCCAGCACCTGGTATGGCTTTACGGCCAGAATGATCATACCTGCTTCTGTCGCCGCTTTCAAATTATCAGAATGCACAGTTACACCGGCTGACTTGAGACTTTCGAGTTTGTCAGGTTTTCTTCGGGTTACGCAAAGTGATGAAGGATGGCAATATTGTTTGTCAATTAAACCCTGGGCAATTGCAGTTCCAAGATTACCACCACCGATGATTGCTATTTTCTTTTTCAAAACTTAAATGATTTATTGAATGTATTCCTTTTAGGATGCAAATGCAAATATAATTGATGATCTCCACAGATGTTTAACTTGAATTTGTAGAAAGAAGATTATGGAGAATAGGAACGTCGAAAAACCAGGTTTTTCTCTTAATAGGGCCTATCCAATATTTTTTCCAGCGCCCCCTTGAATTTCTTAAATTCGATGAGGTCATTATGTCCCCCTCCTTCAACTACAGTTATTTGCACTTCCGTTTGTGCTTCCAAACTTTTGAACAAACGTTCGCCCAATTCAAAAGGAATGATTCGATCACTATCTCCATGAAAAATATGAATCGGACAATCTGCCGACTTAAGGTATTCCTGCGAAGAAAAATTGTACCTGATCAATAGTTCGGCTGGCGCCAAAGGATAAAAGTATTCCCCCATCTCCACAATACTTGTGTAGGGTGACTCAAGAATCAACATCCTGGGACGATGTTGGGAAGTAACCCAACTGGCGAAACCAGTTCCGAGTGACCGGCCATAGACGATAATTTCACTTTCATTGTACCGTTCCATAGCATATTGATAAAACAAGTCTGCATCTGTAAGAAAGTTCTCATAAGACCATTCCCCATTGCTTTTACCATACTCCCGGTAATCCATAACCAATACATCAAATCCGAGATTTACCTGGTATTGTACAATTTCACCCCATCGTTTAAGGTTCCCGGCGTTTCCATGAAAATAAAGGATCAATCCCTTTGCCGAATCTGCTTTGAAATGAAGTGCATTCAGTACCGCCCCATCCAACGTTTTCAAGTTGATCTCCTCGAATTCCGATGCGAATTCAAACTTATAATCAGGCTCGAGTTTTTCAGGTTGAAATATAAAGGCTTCCTGGGCGGAATAGAGGAATAGTATACCAGTTGCGTAAAGTCCAATTGCTACCAATATGATGTTAAAAACAACTCTCACGAAATAAATTGCTTCTTTTTCCTCCGTTTGAAATTCAGGCTGGTTTCATCTGCATTAATGGCTTTTGGTAATTTTGATATCAATATTTCTTCCAGCATCCGATGATACTCCTCAAAGGTGTGCAGGTTGTTGTGGCCTGCTCCAATGACCGCATATAACCGGGTATTGTCTGGTTTAATCTTGGACAGCTCAATACTTGATTTAAATGGAATTAAATGGTCATTTGTGCCATGAATTATCTTTATTGGGCATTTGACAAACTGCAACCACACATAAGTTCGAATAGGAAAACGCAATAAAAGTGACATGGGCATGAATGGAACATAACGACCCGCCACTTTGGAAATGCTATAGTAAGGAGATTCCAGAATCAGCATTCTAGGATTGTTCGTGGAAGCCAATTTGGCGGCAAAACCGGAACCCATTGATCGGCCATAAAGAATGATGTATTTCTCTTCTACCTGGCTTTTAATCATGTCATAAACCCGCTGTATATCCTGCTTGATGTCATCTTCTGTTCGTCTACCAGTGCTTTTGCCAAAACCCCGATAATCAACCATTACAACCCCATAACTCTGGCGCGTAAAATCAATGGCAAACTTGCCCCACCCCTTAATTGACCTCGAGTTTCCCTTCAGGTACAATACAACACCTTTGGGATGATCAACCTCAAAATGGACTGCATTGATATTTACGCCATCTTCTACCTCAACATTATACTCCTTGAAATTCTGGTCCGGATATTTAAACTCAAAGTCATCAGGCAATTTTTCGGGTTTAAACAGAAGCCGCTCCTGCCAGAAATACACAACAACATTGGCTATGATGTACAGTACAACTAAAACAATAACGATTGTCGTAATCATTGTAAAGGTTTAGAAAAAGATAGAACAAAAAAGTCACAAGGACAATCAGTGCCGCTGCGAGAGAATCCCTCCCTTTTTGTCATTGCCCTGTTTAACAGGGCAATCCAGCATACATTACAGTGGATTGCCCCCCGAAATGATCTCGGGACAAGTCGGGCAATGACGAGTTAGTGCTGAATTATTATTACCGCCAATTGCAACTGTTTGCATCTGTTCGACATGTTTCTTCTGTTCGACATGTTCCGCAGGGCATGTCGAACTACCAATAAAAGCGGATTTTCAAATCCGCTGAAAACCAACATGAATGTCAGTGCAACAAAAAGTCTATAATCCAACTGCTTCGAGTCTCAATTCTATGCCTTTTCAGGTAAAAAGGAGATATCCATATAATGCTTCTTTTTGGGATTCACAGGGTCAATCCAAACGTCCACCAATCGATCGGTTAGATAGGGCGATGGATCAAATGAAATTCTGTCACTTGTAAAAGAGGATATTTTAGAATCTGCCGGATTTAGCCAGTCGGACAGTACTACAAATTCTGTTTTGTTTTTCGAACTCCTTGATTCTGCCCTTACTGTTAATTGTAGGAGTTTTCCTGTTCTCGGTAATTCTCTTCGTAGTTTTATTCTGTTAAAATAGTTATAACAAGTAAAAGCACCTACCAGTGATAGAACAATGCTTATTGCCAACATGATGGCTGGCGTTGCCCACATTTCCATAAAAGAATCAACTGAGGCTAAATGAGGTTTTTCTTTCAAATACCTAACCATTAATTTGTCGCCTTTGGTAAAGTCATAAGCCCCACTCGTACCAGTTTCTGCGGAAAAGGTGTAAGTTTCCCCATCGACACTTTGAAAGGATATCAATGGATGGTAGTAGGTGGTTTGACGTGATCGGCTTGACTCTATATCTATAATGGTCCCTTCAGCCTGAATAGATTGAGTATAAAAATCCATTTTCAACTTAAAAAAATAGACACCCCCGGCTAATAAGGCAGTGCCTACAATTAACAAGCCAACTCCCGTCAACAATACAGATATTTTTTTCATTTGCTTTTTATTGATTTAAACTGATTAGAAATGTGAAAGAGCTAAAATATATCAAAACAAAGTAGAAAACGCCCCTAATTCTATATCTCAAAGATCTTCTCTTGAATCAAGATCCCTTCTGTTTGACATGTTCCATTTGGGCATGTCGAACTGCCGATAAAAGCGGATTTTAAAATTCGCTGAAAACAAAGTGAGTTGACGGGATTACAAATCCCTAATGATTAATCGTACGACATGTCCAATTGAACATGTCGCACATAAAAATAGTATGAGATCCCTGCTCCCGAAGCTTCAGGACGCCGGGATAATAGCTAAGGGTTTTGACTTAGTCGGAAACGGTCAACGACCCACTGATCAGTTTCAGTTCAATCTCCGATTGCTTCGCCCGGAATTGTGAAACGAGAAGATTGGTTTCCGATTCAATTTGTTTGAGTTGAATGGCACGGAGATCAATGTCGTTGATCACACCCAATTGGTACTGTTCGAGTGCTATATTGACATTCTCTCTCGCCAGCTCAAGGTTATCGGTTTCAAGCCGTACAAGACTGATATTGGCTTCATAATCGCGATAAGATTCATAAAGTTGGCTACTTAGCAACAGCTCATTCTCGTTGTACCTATAATCCTGATTGATAAATTCAATCCTGGCACTTTGAAGATTGGGTGACACATAAGTACCATTGAAAATGTTCCATGATATTCCAAACCCATAAAGAAGACCATTCCTGGTGGTGTTTTGAGTAAAAGAAAATCCTGGAGGGAAATTATTTTTTGAATGCTGATACCCACCTAAAAGATTTACCTTGGGATAATAGTTTGACCTATATGCCTTTATATCAAGCTCTGATAGGTCTTTATTAATCCTTGCTATTTCTAGGTTTGGGTTTTGGCTTTTCATCTTTCCCAACAGTTCGTCGTATTTAAGCCCCTCCTCAATCTCTTCGCATCTGATATTTCCTTGCGTTTTTTCGATAGTTCCATAGACTGGCGGGTCATATTAACCAGTTTTTGTTGTTGAACTATTGCGTAATAAGCGGATGATACATCGGCTACTAGGGAAGCGATTTCAGCAGCGATTTGATATCCAGCAGCTTCCTCGAGTTTGGCATAGCGATCTCTTTGAACAAACATTGAAAATCCATCGAAGATGGTCCAGTTAAGTTCAATATCGGCAGATAAATTATCTGATTTAAGATTGCTGCCTTCAACTACTGAGTTATCCGCCCTTAAACTGTTCTGAGAATAGCGGTTTTCAGTTTTGGCCAGGCCTACATCTACCCTCGGTAAGAATCCCGCATTGCCAATTGAATTGTTATTTGCTGCAATTACAGCTTCATTTCATACAATCTTGATGGCATAATTATTGTCCAAAGCAATTTCAATGGCGTCTTCGAGCGTTAGCGCATCCTGACTAAAAATTGGTCTCGTTGAGGCCAGAAGAACCAAAAAGAGAAGAGAATTCCGTGAACTAAGCAATTTGTAATTCATGGGCTTCTTTTCCTGCTTCCGCCACAGTCCTTTTTCGTGACATATAAGTATAAAGGGATGGGATGACATACAGCGTCAAGACAAGTGAAAACAACAATCCGCCTATGATGACGACACCCAGTGGCGTTCGACTTTGAGACGCAGCACCAATTGATAATGCGATGGGTAGCGCACCCAATACTGTTGCCAGGCTGGTCATTAAAATAGGTCGGAACCGCTGTGTAGCAGCATCCAGAACAGCATCCATGGTCTTCAGCCCCTGATCCTTACGTTGATTGGCAAATTCGACAATCAGGATGCCATTTTTGGTAACTATCCCGATCAATACAATGATTCCAATCTGGCTGAAGATATTAAAAGTGTGTCCCAATATCCACAATGATAAAACAGCTCCTGCAATTGCCAATGGAACAGTTAACATGATCACAAGAGGATCAATAAAGCTTTCAAATTGTGCAGATAAGACTAAATAAATCAGAACCAGCGCAAAAACAAATGCGAAAAGTAAGCTGTTTGAACTTTCCTCGAACTCTTTAGATGTGCCGTCGAGTGCCGTTGCAAAACTTTCATCCAGTACTTCAGTGCCAATTTTTCTCATTTCCTCAATACCGGTACCCAACGCAACCCCATCAGCCAAATCTGCCGAAACGGTAGCTGATGCATAACGGTTAAACCTATAAAGTTGAGGAGGATTGCTCCGATTTGTCATGTTCACAAGATTGTCGAGCTGGATAAGGTCACCACTGCTATTTCTAACAAAAAGGGAACTCAAATCAATTGGTTCATCCCTATCCAATCGAAAGGCTTGTCCAATTACCTGGTACTGTTTGCCATCCCGTATTAAATATCCAAACCGTTGTCCACTGTAGAATAATTGCAATGTCTGAGCTATGTCCCTTACGCTTACACCCAACGCTCTTGCCCTGTCACGATCTATATTGATAACAAGCTCTGGTTTATTGAATTTCAGGTTAAGATCAATGACACTAAAGGCTGGATTGCTCTCAGCCTTTTCCATGAAAACCGGTATCGCTTCTCTGAGTTTCTCAAAACCAGGAGCCTGTATTACAAATTTCACCGGGAGTCCCGATCTGCGTCCCCCAATCGTAGGATCCTGAATAATATATGAACGGGCAAAATTAAATTGCCGAAGTACCGTATTCACTTCATTGACCAGTTGCTGTTGAGTCTTTTGGCGCAATTTATGGTGCTTGAGACGAACTCTTATAAATCCCGAATTTGCAGCACCCGAAGACCCAAAACCAGGTGATGTAAAGGAAATAATCGCATCCTTTTCCGAAAGTGTATCAACGACAACGGTAAGGTTTTTCATGTACTCATCCATAAGATCATAAGAAGTACCTTCGGGAGCAGTTGTCGAAATTCTGAAACGCCCTTTGTCCTCCAATGGAGCCAATTCGGATGGTATTTGTTTTCCAACTATGAAAATTATCCCTATAGAAATGATCATTATTATGAGAGCAACCCCTCGGTACCGCATAAACGCCTTCAAAGAGTGCGAATATTTAGCGATAAGCCATTCGAAAAAAGCTTCAGACTTGACAAACCAGACACTATCAGAGCTCTTTATAACGAAATGGAAGATGATTATCTCATGAAGTGAGATATAACTGAGATGTGAAGTTTGAGCAATGTGAGTGGAGATTCCACACACATTTATTCACTGTTTGTATATTATTAAATCCAATTCATTTGCAGATGTAACAGCTCCTGCCTGACATTATCTTTCTCCAATTTACTTATCCAATAAGTATTCTTTAACTTTTGCCACTATAGCAAGAGAGTCTGCCTCGTCGGCAATGCTTCATATGATAAAATTTGATAACCAGAAAAGCGTTGAAGATTACAATATTTATTAGCTTAGATATAGAACCAAAACATGAATAGTATGAAACTCACTCTTTTCATTTCAGCACTGATCATTTTGGCAACAATAGGATCATCATGTGGTGAAGATACCGGAACTTGTACTACAACTTGCATCTCCAAATCAACAGGTACCAACCTGGGATCCGTCTCCTATGAAAATTACACGCGTAAAGAATGCCAGGAAGCATTAGAAAACCGGCAAACAATTCTTACAGATTGTAGCATGGAATGGAATTGATTACCACAAATCAGTTCAGCTAAAGTTTTGTTCCATTGTTTATAATCTTTTGCAGAAAATACTCCCGAAACTTCGGGAGCCTCGGTGCACCAAGACTGGTATAACTGTAAATATTGGATCAAAGGTCTTATCTTGGTCAAATAATAAATCCAGAACCATACTAAAACAACCGAAAATGTTAAGATTCAAAAAAATATTTGCTATTGCCGTTATCCTGACACTATTCTCAACAGGTATGATCATCTCCTGTGGCCAACAAGGAAGTAAAGAGGAAGAAAAAACCGAGGAGTCCGCTGAACACCCATAGGATTCAACCGCAAGTGAGCACCCAACGGATTCAACCGGAGCCGAGCACCCAACGGATTCAACTAAATCTTTGTAGGTAATCAATACATATAAGAACGGCCCGGCATTCATTATCAGGGTCAAGTAAATGCTCTGAGAGCCTCAGAGATCAATTGAACTTTACGAAGCATATTCGTTAGTTCGCTTAAATGATAGTGTCGTTTTAGTGGCCGTTTCCTGACCATTGACTTCCAATAAGGGATACGCAAGGAAGTTAATTGGCCCTGATGCAGGCCCTGGTTCAACCATTAGGTCACGGCCCCTGCTAAACTCAATCCGGTTGGCCGGATGGTGTCCGAAGTAATAAGTCGCCAGCGCAGAATATTTATTGGCTTCACTGATATCTATTGGCCACCATTTGCCTTCGGCATAAAACTCGGCCCAGCAGTGGTAGCCATCAATCCCCCCTTCATCCCTGTCGGATGGAATAGATGCTCCTACAGCAAAACGAGCCGGGATATCCAAAGAACGGGCAAGTGACATGAAGAAGGAATGGAATTCCGTACAATTTCCGGTACGCAAATCACAGGCATAATTGGAGTCCCCATTCCCGTAATCTCCGAACTTCATATAGCGCATGTTGTCAATGATGTAATCGTACAAAGCCCTGGCTTGCATGAGTGGATTTACCTCACGGCCCTGAGTGGCTTCTTTGGCCACCGTTTCAAAGCGGCCTCCTACCGGCACCAACGCATCATCTGCGAGAAACCGGTCATCCTCCGGTTCGGAAGCTTCTACAGGTCCCTTTTCAATCCGCTTCACCCTATACAATACCTCAATTGTTTGGTTGCTTTGTGCGGCATCAGGTTCCAGGTATAGGATAGTATTGTTAAACTCTTCATCCTTAATGAGCTGATAGTCAACAGGTATGGACATCGACATTACTTCCACCTTCTGGTAGTCGTCAGTAGTAGCTACTGGAATCCACATTTGGGCCTGGCCCTTGATTTCGGGCAGTTCAACGCGATAGGAGAATTCAAAGGAATCACTTCCTTCAATTACTCCCAGCAAACGTGTAGAAGCTCCTTTTACGGGAACACGATACCAGGTTTTATCTTCCTGCTGCTTCCAGGCATAGTAAGGTTTACCATTTAATTTATGGACAATGGTTTCGGTTATATTCATGTCCCCGGGTTCGCCGTTCATGAAAAAGTCTACATCATAGACATCACCACCTTCATCGGCAAGGTCAACGCAGGCAAAATATCTTTTAGGACCCAGGTTTGAAAGATATTCTGTATGTACCCGTACCAGTTTCATGCGGAAATTACGCCCGGTATCCTTCACATGAAAATATCCGTCTTCATCTTCGGCTGCTTTTTTTTGAATAAAGTCTCTTATTCCAGATTCAATTTCCTGGATAGAAACCTTTTTGTACGTTTTATTGGGTTCCTGCACATTGACTTCCTTCTTGTTGCTACATGAAGTCAAGGCCACCGATATTGTCGTGACTATAACGATGAGATCAAATAATTTTTTTATCATGTCTTAAAGATAAATATCCCGGCAAACTGAAAAAACCATACTGCTCATTGAATAAAATATTTAAGCCCTGAAATTATTTAGAATTAGTGCATTATGTTGGTCAATACTTTAGTCAAACTAAATCGGCACTATAAGATACTATTAAATCAAAAAAGTCAATCTTTCCTTTTCTCACTCCTGCCTGGCCGTCAAGCAGGAATTTGCCATTTTTAACTGTCCGAATCCTCGGAATCCGAAGCTTGGCTATGAAAATTTAATCTTCATGGCAGAAATTCCAGCAACAATGCAGGGGATAGCGAAAATGATGAAGTTTGTGGTAATGCTGAAACCAGCGCCCACTAAATAGCCCGCCACGATTGGTCAGTCACATTAAAGTGATTGGCATAATCAGACCAATAACCAACCGCTTCATCTTTGGTCCAGAAATGATGGTTCTTTCCTTCTCCTACCCAAAAATCCGAAAACATACTGAAGGTCACCGATGATGTCAGAAGAAGGTTATCATAACCACTCGCAAACACACCGCCAAGTCCATTAGACTGTTCCAGACATAGAACATCGTCAAAGCCTTTCTCAAGAAGCTCCTTGGTGGCAACAATTCCACCTGGTCCGGCACCAATGACTATGCAGCTAACCATTCTGTTTTTGTATTACCACCAAATTTGCAGTTTCCATTAAAGAAAATAAATCCGGCTCAATAATATCCAATGGTTTCGTTTTTTCTTCAAAAATTTCTTTTAGCTCCGGTGGAATTACTTCGATCAATTCCGCATACAACAATTGCTCTTCGGAAGTTGAACTTCCATTTAACGAAATCCTCGAGTATATCGCCAAACAGGAGTCATCAAGTGTCTTGAAATCATGCATCAACCAGTCTGGTAATTTGACTTGGAATGATCCTAATATCTCCTTATTGTAATCGATATTAGAGTCAATCAAGGTTTTTCCAATTAATCCTCCTGCAAGTATCTTGGTATGTGCAGCCAAAACTGAATTGTGATCTGTGTTCAGAAATCTAGCCACGCCTAAAGTCCTGGAATTTCCATTTTCATCCCGAAGATGAACAATCCTAATATTATTTTCTTGCTTGATAATTTGACCCTGAATCGGGCCGAATAATGTTTCCATCGTGTGGGTATGTAAGCTTTCAAAGTCCATCAAATATTGGTCTATCCCTCCACTGCTTATATAAATTCCAATAACCTTTTTATGGGTTTTAATCAGCTTAAATGTTCTAAAAAAAGCGAAAATACAAAACAACCATCACTGCGACTAGTATCTCATCCAATATTAATTGACCTTATTGATGGAGAATTAGCGTGTGGATATTTCAGTTCATTCGTGTTGCCTTATTCGTATTTCAATACTTTGGATGGATTAGCTGAAGCAGCTTTTAATTTAAACCTAACTAATTTCCCGCCTTTCAAAGATTTCATTGTTACTAAAAAAACTCAGTTTTATGTCATCTAACCTTCCACTGATCACTTTTTGTGAATTTTAGGAACTCAACATCCTAAATTCGCGGAAGATGAAAGGAATTGGTAGAATCTTGGTTTGGTTAAATGTTCTTTTCATTGGGCAGATGCCACTTTTTGCACAACGGACCGTCAACCAGGAAACCCACACCTACAAAATTTACAAAACTTCAGAAAGCATCATTGTTGATGGTGAATTGAATGAGGAAATTTGGTCAACTGCTGACAAGGTAGGTGAATTCTGGTATAGCTTTCCTTACGACGACCGTGCCGTTGAAGCGGAATCCCAGACAGAAGTCATGATGACTTATGATGATAAGAACATATACATTGCTGCAATTTGTCATGGATCTGGATCCCTTGTTATTCCATCATTGAAGAGGGACAATGCGCAATTTTTCAATGGTGATATTTTCGGTGTTGTTTTTGACGCCGTAAATGAACGAACCAATGGTGCGATTTTTAGTACTAATCCGGCGGGAGTTCAACATGATATGCTGGTGGGTGCAAACACCGGAACAAGAGCGAGCCTAAGCCGTTCATCAGGTTTTAATCTTGCCTGGGATAATAAATGGGTGACCAATTCAAAGCGACATCCGGACAAATGGGTCACTGAAATGGCCATACCTTTCAAGAGTCTGAAATACGGTAATAGTACAACCTGGGGAATAAACTTTACGAGGTCGCAATCCAGCGCCAACAGCTGGCACTCATGGGCTCCCGTACCTACTCAATTAGTCACGGCAGATCTGGGTTTTACGGGTTTATTGATCTGGGATCAGGAACCCCCGCGAGCTAAGGGGAACATATCTATCATTCCTTATGTTCTCGGATCCGCCTTTAAGGATTTTGAAGAAGGTGAAAAGTTAGATAAAACAATTGAAATTGGAGGGGATGCAAAATTTGCGATCAGTTCAAACCTCAGCCTGGATTTGACATTGAATCCCGATTTCTCCCAGGTTGATGTTGATGAGCAGGTAACCAATTTGACAACCGTCAATATTCGATTCCCTGAAATACGACTGTTTTTCCTTGAAAACACAGATATTTTTAGCGAGTTTGGCATACCCCCGATGCGCCCCTTTTTCAGTCGGAGAATTGGCCTTGATGAAGATGCGAATTCTATTCCGATTCAGTTTGGTGGTCGTCTCAGTGGAAATCTGACTAATGACTTGAGGATAGGGCTCATGAACCTGCAAACCAACGCAACCGATGAATTTTTAGGCCAGAACTATTCAAGTTTTGCCTTCAATCAACGGGTATTTGGCAGAACCATGATCAAAGGATATTTCAACAACAGGCAGGCTTACAAAAACAAAGAGTTCTCATCCATCGACTATAACCGGACGCTTGGCGGTGAAGTTGATTATCGCTCACGGGATGGAACTTTGCGAGCCAATGCCGGTTATGGAGGCTCATTGAGTGAAGGTATAAACAATAAGAACCGCACCCACCATGCTTATGTATCTTACAATAACAGAAATATTACCCTCTACACCAATTACATGAGTGTGGGTGATAACTACATCCCTGATATGGGTTTTATGACTTTATTATACCATTACGATGCCATCACTGAAGAACGCAATCGAATTGGGTATATACATAATTTCATTACTGCTTCCTATACACATTACCCTGAAAACGAAAAGATTAATAACTATAGCTTTGAGATGAGGGTTAACATTGATCACACGACAAGCAGTCGGGATGTGTTTAATGTTAAGGCAACAGGAGGCTACCTGATAAATTTCGCCAATACCAGTTCGGTCCAACTCCTAATTAGCCGCGACTATGCAGAGCTGTTTTTCCCCTTTGATTTTACCGATAATGAACCCCTTCCGGTAGGTGAATACGATTGGTATGGATTTACTGCTACCTATATTTCAGATTTACGCAAAACTTTCTTTATTACAGCTGGTGTAGAAGCCGGGGGATTTTACAATGGAGAAAGACAACAATTTGCTCTTGATCTGAATTACCGAAAACAGCCCTGGGGTAATTTTGCCATACGCTTTGTTCAAAATTATTTGTCATTTCCCCAGCCCTATGGCTCAGAAAAATTGACCCTGCTGGGACCCAAAATGGAGATTAACATGTCACGGAATCTGTTTTGGACGACGTTCCTTCAATACAATACTCAAAACGATAATTTCAACATAAACAGCAGGTTTCAATGGCAATTCAAACCCCTCTCAAATCTCTTCATAGTTTATACTGACAATTATGCCATTGAACAATGGGGACCAAAAAGCCGAGGTATTGTATTGAAATTGAATTACTGGTTAAGCTTGTAGAACAAGCCTGAAATTGACATGAAAACGCTTAAAATCATTAAATACAAAACAGGATGTTGAATAAAATTATAATAAGCCTTGCTATCTCACTTGGCAGCTGTGCAGTACCCGATAAAGTAACAAAGGAAACTGTTAAGGAAGTGACATCACAATCATACGTTTATGAGGGAGAGCAACTGCGTGTTGGTGTTATTGGTCTTGTGCATGATCATGTGGGTTGGATATTGGGAAGGGAAAAAGTTGGTGACATCGAGATTGTCGGAATTGTAGAGCCCAATCTTGAATTGGCAAACAGGTATTGTAAAAAGTATGGCTATCCAATCGGGATGGTTTACAGTACTCTCGAGGAAATGGTCGGCGCTGTTCAACCGGAGGCTGTCACTGCCTTCAATATGATTTACGACCATTTGTAAGTGGTGGAGTATTGCGCACCAAGGGGGATTCATGTCATGGTTTAAAAACCACTCGCAGCAAACCTGGCACAAGCCGATAAAATGATTGCCCTTGCAAAAAAGCACAACATTCAGTTGATCACGAATTACGAAACGACCTGGTACGGAAGTAATAGGGAGGCCAATACTATTATTAACGATAAGAAGATTGGAGATATTCGAAAGATCATTTTTCGTACGGGACATCAGGGGCCAATTGAAATAGGATGTAGTCAGGAGTTTTTGGAATGGTTGACTGATCCGGTCTTGAATGGTGGAGGGGCCTTGACCGATTTTGGTTGTTATGGGGCTAATTTGGCCACATGGCTAATGAAGGGTGAGACCCCAACTACTGTTTCATGCATCACGCAACAAATTAAACCCGATCTTTATCCGAAAGTAGAAGACGAAGCGACAATCATTTTGACATATCCAAAAACGCAGGTAATAATTCAAGCCTCCTGGAATTGGTCTTTTGGCCGAAAAGAGATGGAGGTTTATAGCAAAACAGGTTACTTAATATGCAAAAATGGGGAAGATATGGTGTTGATGGAAAACGAGGGGAAGAACATAAGTGCAATGAAAGCTGAACCACTACCTAATGGAATTCACGACCCATTTGCTTATTTTACAAAGGTGATAAAAGAGAATTATATTGAAGAGCCTTTTAGTCCATCCTCTTTAGAAAATAATAAAGTAGTGATGCAAATATTGGAGGCCGCCAAATACGCTCAGGAAACAGGAAGTACCGTGGTCTGGGACAACTATTTTAATTAAAAACAATGAAGAGGAATTTCAAAATTATGACAACCCATAGGACAGCCATATTGGTTATGCTTTGTGCCAATTATTCTAATGGACAGGACACTCCTTTCAAATTTGAATTTGGGACTACTGAAACTTCTAACAGTTTGATTTTAGGGGGTGAAGAAAGCAAGGAAACAATTGGCTGGGTTAATGTCAACACCGAAGAAAGCACCTGGGAAAATCGTGGCGAACTGCTTGTCTGTACAGGAAATCCTATTGGAGTGGTAAGGTCTGAAAAACAGTTTGAAAACTTTATGTTGCATGTCGAGTGGAGACATATGGAGCCAGGAGGAAACTCAGGAATGTTTATGTGGAGCAATGCGATTCCCGGAGAAAAGAATCGCCTGCCTGATGGCGTGGAAGTGCAGATGCTGGAGTTGGATTGGGTGAACCTCAACAAAAGGAATGGTGAAACACCACCCATTGCCTATGTTCATGGAGAGCTTTTTGGTGTGGGAGGCGTTAATACCGTTCCTGATAACCCCAGAGGTGAAAGAAGTAAGTCCATTGAAAACCGATGCAAAGGTCGCGGAGAATGGAACACCTATGATGTTATCTGTGTTGATGGTGTGATCAAGCTTTCCGTCAATGGTAAATTCGTGAATGGCATCAGCCAGTCATCACAAAGAAAAGGCTACATCTGTTTGGAATCTGAAGGCGCTGAGATTCATTTTCGCAACCTTAAAGTCGTAACATTACCTTCTGGAATGGCTTCTTCAGATAATCGCTGAAAAATACATCAAACATCCAACAACGCCCTGGTGGCCTTATTGATGCGTGCCAGGGTTTCTTTACGGATATAGCGCTTTTGATCTACCTGCTGAGGTTGGGCATGCTGACAAAAATAACTATGCACGGCCCGACGAGGCTTATCAGTTTGGTTGATCGTACCTCCATGCCAGGTGTGGGAATTAAAAATTACTACGGTGCCAGCCGGTGCTTCCAAAA
>JAQCLE010000002.1 GCA_027592755.1 Bacteroidota bacterium
CTAAAATGGTTGACCACAAGCCATGTCCTTACAAAGTGATCTGTATTTATTAAGTGCCTACTTCAATCTTTTTATTTAGCAATAACTGTTGTAGCTATCTCAATTTTATTATTTCCGATTTGCTGTATCTTTTCAACAGCTGCCCTTATTCCATCCTTATCGGTATGAATCGTGTATTCAAGGGTGAATTTTCTTGAGGTACCCGATTTTAAAGTGGGCACCCGACCATATTTTCGTTCCACACTTCTATTATGGGGGAAACCGGTACCAGGTTCAAGGCCAGTTACGTAACCATTCGTATCCATATTTTTCCATTGGCTGAAATAGGGTAACTGTTCCCTAGGATACATAAAACTAACCGCCCTATCGCCATTAGAATTTTGGAAGAGAAAATGTGTGTTACCCCCTTCATCTGCCAGAGGAAAGATGCAATTAACACGTTCAGGAATGCCAAGGCTTGGCTCGCCATAAGAGCTCCAATTATTTACGTCAGCAGAGGCGAAGTCATCAAAAGGCACTACTTTTTCAATTGTACCATAAAGTTGACTTCCCTGCTCTAACAGTGGAGCGCCAAAATTAGCATGATATATCACCATGAATTCCTGATCTTTTAATGACTTATTGGTGAGTACATCATCTATCCTAAAACTGTTAGACCCTGGAATGGTCGAAACTTCAGACCATAATTCTAGATTTGTTCCGTTAAATGAAACCTCATTGAGCTTGCCTCTGATACGAATGGTGTGAGGAGGGTCCTCATCTATTATGACCTCGACCTCAGACGCTGGGATGTTACCGATCTTTCCATGTAGGGTAAGAAGTCTGCCTTCGTCAAGACCCGGATGCCCGGCAAATGCCATTCCGCAGCGGACCATCCATTCATTAAAACCCTCTAACCAACCTAGCCCGTTATTTGCTTCAAGATCTATATATTTAGGA
This sequence comes from Bacteroidota bacterium, assembly GCA_027592755.1. Classification (GTDB taxonomy): domain Bacteria; phylum Bacteroidota; class Bacteroidia; order Cytophagales; family Cyclobacteriaceae; genus JAJCYL01. Next base: position 940 of record JAQCLE010000002.1, read on the forward strand.
TGAATAATTTCTTTTACCGGAGAATCCCAACCAAGGAAAACATCTTCATATCGGACTGAGAGTATGCTCATCCCTCTTGTTGGTATTACTGAGATATTCATCTTGCCATTATTTACCTCTATAATCTTCACTCCATCCTGCTTGCCGCCCTTTAGCTCCGTCAGGTTTACCGACCAACGTGACTCACTACCCAAGTCGAAATCATCACGAGAAAGTGACCATTCAGAAATTGAAACATTATTTTCTGCACTGATCAATATATTTGTATGTGAAGGAATCATTGTATTTGATTGAGTGATGTTTTGTTGATTGCATGATATAAGAATGACACCGTAAGTCATCAGATGAAGCGGGAGTGTTTTGTTTTTCATGTTTTTACGAGGCTTGTGGCGATCATTTATAGATTTCTTCTATCTTTTTCCTCATCACAGCCCCATCTACTTCTACACCTGACCAATATTTAATGCCGACCTTCCCCTGGTTGACTAACATACCAACTCCATCCAACGTAGTGCATCCTTTTGAATCGGCTTCTTTTAAGAATGGGGTGTAGGGAGGATTAACAATGAGATCGCAAACGACCATTCCCTCTTTAAGAGTTTCAACATCAACTGGAACTCTAACCACATTCGGTGATAAACCAATACTGGTGCAGTTGATCACGATATCCGTACCGTTAGGGACTTCATAATCCCCGAGCCAGGGAACCAATTCACAACTAACTTTGGTTTTTTTTCGTAATAAGTTCAGCAGCGCTTTCCCTCTATCTTGACTTCTATTGACAATTATCATGTGTGCCACACCTGATAATGCGAGTTCAACTGAGACTGCCCTGGCCGCTCCTCCTGCACCGAAAATGACCACATTTTTTCCCGTCGACTCTGTTACTTCTTTGAGCGATTCAAGAAAACCTTTGCCGTCAGTATTTTCTCCTATATATTTTCCATCACGCTCGACCACACAATTGACCGCTTCCATGAGAGTGGCAGATTCGCCAAGACCGTCAAGATATTGAATAATGGCAACCTTATGAGGAATTGTACAATTGAAGCCTTTATAACCCATCGCTTTTAAGCCCTCGAAAGCGGCTTTTAAGTTTTCGGACCTAACCTCAGTTGTAACGTAGTCAAAATCCATTTTGTGATGAGCAAAAGCAGCCTCGACCATTACTTCCGTGGGATTGTCCCAAACAGGGTAGCCAAAGTTGCCGACCAATTCTTTTTTGAAAGTTATTTCTTTAGGCATTTCTATTAATTTAAATGAGTTTGGTTACTGACAAGGTAATTTTTTGGACAAACATGAGCTGATTATTCACCTGCCTTTAAACCGTGTATTGTTGGTGGCTCGAATCAACTTCTTTTTAAATATAAGGAGGAAAAAATTCAAATATTCTAATTCGGAAACACTTTTGTGAATTGAATTTCAAAGAATTATGCACCAAGCCAAATTCTCTGAACCAGACCATTATTCAAAATGCATCATCAATAGAATTGATGATGCATTATTGAAAGCTTTAGCTATATGGATCTGGAGAAATAAGCTATAAACAGCTGACAATGAGAAATATGGTATCAAGATGAATTCATGTAACATCATGATAAGTATTCGACACGTCATTGAAAACCCTTAATACTTTGAGTTGTTATTTTTGAAAAAAATTATTATTTGTGTCAAATCTTATTTAAATTGGAACAAATGCTGGATTATGAAAACTAAATTACTAAATTTTTTTTACTTTTATTTTTGACTTACCCATGCCTGCAAGCCCAACAAGCAGAACGAAAGTTCAAAGTCTCTAAAAATATTTAAACTTATCTGTTCAGGAGTCACAGGACAGGCAGGAAATGGCGATTGGTGCCAAAGGTAAGGATTCAAAAAATTAAATTATTAGTTTGAGATAAATAGAAGTTATTAGTTTGAGATAAATAGAAGAAGGAACTCAAAATCATGAAAAAATCAGTTATTGCATTTTTAATGTTAACCAGTATTGCCGGGTTCAGTCAATCTATTGAGAAGACTTTCAAAGTAGAGAAAAAATATATCAACATACCTATAGAAAGTAATCAGGAGCGACAGCGGGTAAAGTTCAAGGTAGACGGAGAAGTTTACACGTTCAATGATATTCGAATTGCGGAAGATGAGGTCGATTACTGGACATTCGTAGATATTTCGAAATTTAAAGGGAAGAAGTTTGGTTTAGAATTCTCGAAATCTGTACCTGGAATAGAAAAGATCTACCAGTCGGACAAATTTGTTGGGGAAGAGTCCCTTTACAAGGAGAAACTGCGACCACAGGTTCATTTTACCACTCGAAGAGGTTGGAATAATGATCCCAATGGCATGGTGTATTACGAAGGAGAGTACCATCTGTATTATCAGCACAATCCATATGAAATCAACTGGGGTAACATGACATGGGGACATGCTGTTTCAAAAGATTTAGTGAACTGGGAAGAGTTACCTTTAGCTATAGAACCAGACGATTTAGGGACCATATTTTCGGGCTCTGCAGTTATCGATTATAACAATACTTCCGGTTTCAAAAAGGGTGGAATAAATCCTTTGGTTGCGATTTATACTGCCGATATGTGGGACGAAAAGCAACAACAGTGTATTGCTTACAGTTTGGACAATGGAAGAACTTTTACCAAATATGAAGGTAACCCTGTAATCCCAGCTCAACGAAGATTTGGTTCAGGACATGAAAGAGACCCAAAGATGTTTTGGTATGAGCCTGGCAAACACTGGGTTTTGGCTATGCATGATGCATTGAACATAAGTATATATAATTCAAAGAATTTAAAGGAATGGGAGTATCAAAGCGCCGTTGATGTAGGGTTTTGGGAATGTCCTGAATTGTTTGAACTGCCTGTAGACGGCGACGAGAACAATAAAAAATGGGTGATGTATGGTGTTACTGGAATCTATCTTATAGGAGATTTTGACGGTAAGAAATTTACCCCGGAAACAGAAATACTCAGGTATAATGTAGGAGGGGGAATGACCGCGGCACAAACTTACAATGACGAACCCACTGGAAGAAGGCTGCAAATAGGCTGGGGGCACGCCACATTTCCTGGTATGCCATTTAAGCAGACCATGACTGTGGTTCAGGAATACAGCCTGAAAACTACTAGAAACGGAGTACGCCTCTTTATTAAACCGATTAAAGAAATAGAGAAATTATACACAAAATCTCACAAGTTTGAAAATGAATACATTGGTTATGGAATCAATGAAAAACTAGCCGAAATAAAATCGCCTTTACTGCATATTAAAGTAAAATTTGAGATAGACAACGGTAGAGTGTTTGGAATTGATATTAATGGGTATAAAATTGATTACAAGGTCAATACCAATACGTTGAACGATATATTCTTGCCTCTTCAAAACCGCCAACTCGAATTAGAAGTGATTGTTGATAAAACCTTAATGGAGGTATATGCTAACGGCGGCCTTATCTATTGGTTTGCAAATTACAATGAAGGGGACGCGGACAATTTTAGTCTTTCATTGACTCAGGCTGAAAATGGATTGAACCAGGATCCGAAAACCCTGGTCAGGAGCCTTGAAGTACACGAATTGAAGTCTATTTGGAATAATTAAGATCCTATCACCAACCTAACTTTTTAAAACATGAAGGCAGAGAGTACGGTGTTTGTTTTGAGTATCATTTTGATATCATGTATCTCTGGTAACAATTCCGTCGATAAGGGACAGGAGGCAGTTTCTGAAACTTCAGAAACTGTAGACTACACTTCAAAGGTTCCCCAATTCACCTACCCTAATACCCTGGAGGAGCAATTAGAAGCACTCAAGACTAATCCGTTAGTACTACGTTATAAGGAGTCACGTGAAAAGCTGTCTGCCGACCCGCATTTGCCTCTTTATCACTTTGTAAGCCCTGAAAATCGCATGAACGATCCAAATGGTCTTTGCTATTGGCAAGGCAGATGGCATCTTTTTTATCAGGCCTATCCACCGGAAGATCCCCGGCAGCATTGGGGTCACGCGGTAAGTGAAGACCTGATACACTGGCGGGATTTGCCTTTGGCACTTTATCCCAATCCTGAATATCAGTGTTATTCCGGTTCGGCGCTGGTAGAAGATGATCGAGTAATCGCAATGTACCATGGTACTAGGGTTGGTAATATGGTAGCTACGTCGAGTGATCCGTTATTGCTGAATTGGGAGAAAGTAGCTAATAAGGCAGTTGTGCCAATGACAGCGAACAGCGCAGATTTGCCATATTACGTTTATGATCCTAATATCTGGAGGAAAGACGGCAAATATTATTCGATGTCAGGTGGGATTACCAATGACGGTCCCGGAGGAAAGCAAGTGGTTTCAAACTACCTTTTCCGTTCGGAAGATTTGGAGAATTGGGAGTATGTCCATGAGTTCATCGAAGGTGACCATTTCACGGGAACCGGAGATGACGGAGCCTGTCCGTATTTCTGGCCTATCGGCGACCGTCATATATTGCCATTTTACAGCCACATTAGCGGCGGACAATACTATATAGGTGATTATGACAAGCAGAGGGATAAATTTGTAGTCACCAACCATGGGAAATTCAATTTCGGTGCCTCCCGGCCCGGCGGAGTACATGCACCTTCTGCAACTCCTGACCGAGAAGGAGGGGTAATCATCGTCTTTAACATGAACGATGCCAAGCCGACCGAGGGATGGAATCAGATTATGAGCCTACCCCGCCGATTAACACTGGTTGGTGGTGATACATTGGCCCAGGCGCCAGCTGGAGATCTCGAGTCGTTGCGATATAACAAGCAATCGGTGGAGCGGATGGATCTGCCAGCAAATAAGGAAATCGTTTTAAATAATATCAGCGGAAATGCGATGGAGATACTTGCAGAGATAGACCCCAAAGATGCTCCCATGGTTGAACTGAATGTACTTCGTTCGCCTAACAAGGAGGAATTTACCCGTATTGCTTTTTTTAAGAATCGTGGATTATATCAGGGGAGAAACTACAATCGACCAAGACCCGAAAGCTGGAAGCCGCGATATAATAGTAAGCTTACTATTGAATCATCTTATTCGTCAATTCTGCCAGATGTTATTTCCCGGGCCCCGGAGACAGGATCATTCTTCCTTGAGGAGGGAGAAACCCTCAAACTACGCATCTTTATTGATAAAAGTGTGGTTGAAGTATTTGCTAACGGAAAACTGTGTGTAGCAATGCGGGTCTATCCCGGACTGGAAGAAAGTATAGGAGTATCAATGCGTTCTCAGGGTCGCGAAAGTGAGCTTATTTCCCTTGATGCCTATCAGATGAAAAGCATTTATGAATTATGATCACTTGATCACTTTAGGTGTGGCGGCTCCTGAAATCTAAGATTATCATTCATTGAATTATCAAGACCTGTAACATAAAATAGACATTAATTAAATGATATGAAACTAACGAATTTGATTGTCATAATTATCACTGTGTTCATGGCTTGCTCAAAACCTCAAGAAGCAACACAAGTCACCGATAGCAGTCAGGAAGTCACGGAGGACTACACTTCAAAGGTTCCGAAATTTACTTTTGCCACGACTCTGGAAGAGCAGGAAGAGCAGTTAAAAACCAACCCCCTAATACTGAGATTCAAGGAGTCAAGGAAGAAGTTGGCCGAGGATCCGCATGTGCCGTTATATCATTTCGTAAGCCCCGAAAACAGATTGAACGATCCTAATGGGCTTTCTTTCTGGCAGGACCGTTGGCACATGTTTTACCAGGGATACCCTCCCGAAGACCCACGCCAACATTGGGGCCATGCCGTGAGTGACGATATGATCCACTGGAAGGACCTTCCATATGCGATTTATCCCAACCCGGAACAGGCCTGTTTTTCAGGCTCAGCTTTGGTTGAAGACGACCGTGTGATTGCCATGTACCATGGAACCCGGGTGGGTAATATGGTAGCGGTATCGAGCGATCCTCTTTTGCTCAATTGGGAAAAGGTGACCGGTCAAGCTGTTACCCATGTCAGAACCAAACGACCCCTACAGTGTGTTTGATCCGTGCATCTGGAAAAAAGATGATATGTATTACTCACTTTCGGTTGGTAGAAAGAGTGTAGGGCCGGACAACAAGCCGGTGCGGGCCAACTACCTGTTCCGGTCGAAGGACCTGGCAAACTGGGAGTTTATGCATCCCTTTGTTGAAGAAGACCGTTTTACCCGTGTTGGTGATGACGGGGCCTGTCCTTACTTCTGGCCTATTAGGGACCGGTACATTATGCCATTTTTCAGCCACACCAGTGGTGGCCAGTATTTGTTGGGAGATTATGACAAGAGCCGTGACAAGTTTGTTGTTACCAACCATGGTAAGTTCAATTTTGGCGCCGTTGGCCCCGGAGGGGTACATGCTCCTTCTGCCGTACCGGATGGAAATGGAGGCTTGATTATTATTTTTAACATGAACCCTGGAAAACCGACCGTAGGTTGGAATCAAATTATGAGTTTACCCAGACGACTTACGATGATCGAAGAAAACGAAATTGGTATGGAACCCTACGGCGATATTGAATCCCTTCGCTATGGCTATCAGCAAGTCGATGCAATGACCCTCCCTGCAAACGAAGAAATTGTTTTCAAAAATATAAAAGGAAACGCGCTGGAGATCATTGCAGAAATTGATCCTAAGGATGCCCAAATGATCGAAATGAATGTTTTGCGCTCCCCCAAAAAGGAGGAGTACACCCGTATCGTTTTCCAGAAAGATCGTGGAAAAAGAAAAATTCGTCCATACGGTACGGATGTTCCGCGGCAACCTGATAGTGTGTTGTCCAAGGCACGGAATGTTTATGAGAGTTTGATTACCATCGAGTCATCTTATTCCTCAGTGCTCCCGGATGTCCGTTCCAGGGCTCCCGAAACCGGTCCAATCGTTCTTGAACAGGACGAAACTCTCAAACTTCGAATTTTCATTGATAAAAGTGTGGTAGAGGTTTTTGCCAATGGTCGGCAATGTGTTGCTCAGCGGGTTTATCCAGGTTTGGAAGAAAGTGTCGGAGTTTCGCTTCGCTCCCAGAGAAGTGAAAGCCAACCACTGTCTTTGGAGGCATGGCAAATGAAGAGCATTTATGAACAGAATGAAGGTTTTGTTGCGAATCTTTTAGAGTGAATATTGATGTGAAAGATGTAACAAGACCAAGTGCCAAAGATTTAGCTAAATTTCATGGTCCGCTTACAGACCTGTTTCCGAAGCCATCTAATTCGGATGAATGGAAAGAGTATGCATTGTCTGAATCTCAGATCAAATTTTATAAGGAAAATGGATTTTTGACGGGCATTAAAATTCTAACAGAATCCCAGGTTGTGGCCTTTCAGGAGGAATTAACAAATCTGTTAGATCCTACGCCGGAACAAAAAAAGCTTTTCTATCACTACAAGAGCAATGAATCCGAGGATCCCCACAAAATATTATTCCATGCTTTGGGAGCATGGCGTGTTTCTCCTCTTTTTCATGATGTCCTTTGGTCACCCGCATTCCGAATGGCAGCATACCAGCTATTGGGATTGTCTTATAGGCAATTCCATGACCAGTTGTTTTGTAAACCTGCCAGGCATGGTGGAGCGGTGGCCTGGCATCAAGACTTTTCCTATTGGACCTGGACCAAACCGAATACGCATTTGTCCTGTTGGATTAGCCTCGATGATGTCACTACAGAAAATGGATGTGTTTACTTCATTCCGGGGAGTCATAAGTGGGGATTGTTGCCTATTACTGGTCTGACCGGCGACATGGAGGCCGTCAATGAGGTATTGGATGAGAAGAAAAAGGACGCGATGAGGCTTAAATTTCCCAATGAACTAAAAAGAGGGTATGCCAGCTTCCATAGTTCTGTGACAATGCATGGTTCGTACGCGAACTTTTCTGAGCAACAGCGGAGAGCCATGGTTATAAACGTCATGGGCGCTGACACTTTATCCAACATAAATTCAGTGGATAGAGAAGAGGACCTAAAAGATTTCCCAACTTTTCCACAGGATAGCCCCATGACCGGGACTTATTATCCGATCTTATTTGATGAAGATCAGGAATTAGGAAGGTTGAAAACTGATATTCTGACTATCAAAGATTTCTAATCTAAACTTCGAATTATGAAACGAAAATTGGTCTATATATTAGGTTTTATAATAAATATTTGGGTTACTTCTTGTTCTTCGAAAATGGATAATGCAGGTGAAAGGACTATTGCCAACGAGCATAGCTCAAATATTAATAAATTGATTTACAACGCCCGGAATCTTCGGGAGCTTCTTTGGAAGGATCAACACCGGCCTCGATACCATCTCTTGCCACCGGAAGGCTTTTTTAATGATGCCAATGGGGCACTTTTTTGGAAAGGGCGATATCATATGTTTTACCTCGCCCGTACTCCGATTCCGCATCCTGAAGAGCCAGGTAAAGAAAGATGGGTAGCAGTATGGGACCATGTTTCCAGCAGAGATCTGGTTCATTGGATATATCATCCGCCGGCGATCAGTCCGAGGCTCGATGGTTCTATGCCGCAAGGGATCTACAGCGGAGGAGCTATCAAGAATGCTCCTCAGCCGACTTTGATTTACCATGTGCCCGGGCAAGGCACCTGTATTTCGATTGCCCAGGATGAGGATTTGATCAATTGGAAGGAACTACCTCAAAACCCAGTTATCAAGCCTCACACGGATGAAGATGAGTATGTAGTGTTTGATCCGGCTGGATGGTATGAGAACGGCAAATATTACGCATTGATTGGCAACAAAAATAAACGTCCGGGCTATGAAGGTGATTGTACGAGCTTATTCATATCTACCGATTTAGTCAACTGGGATTACCAGGGGCCCTTTTACAAATCCAATAGGGAGTGGACTCTTGAAGCAGAAGATGCTGCATGTCCGGACTTTTATCCAATTGGAGATAAGCATATGCTACTTATGCATGGTCATAGGCCCTATAGAAACATAACGCACTATTACCTCGGAACCTATAAGGACGAACATTTCTTTCCCGAGCAACATGGTCGTATGAGTTGGCTGGGAGGTCAATTGTCAGGGCCCGAATCGCTTATTGATGACCAGGGACGGAATATCTTTTTTGGTTGGATTGCCGAATCAAGGACAGGAGGAGAGTCTCTTTGGGGTTATGATAGTGAAGTAGATCCTGGAAAAAATGATCTCTATGCCTGGGCATCGGCGGTAAGTTTACCTCGTGTCATGTCCTTGACGGAAAATGGTGATTTAGGTATTGCCCCGGCACCGGAATTGGAGGCTCTTCGATTCAATCAACGTCAGAGAAATAATATCACAATCCCCGCCGACGGGCAAGTGACTCTGGAGCAAATGGCTGGAGATGTGATGGAATTATCAGTTGAAATTGATCCCGGGGATTCTGAGGAAATCGGAGTAAAAGTGCGCTGTTCACCGGATGGCTCTGAAGAAACTTTAATTACGTATAACCAAAAGAAAAAAATACTAAAGATCGATTTCGAAAATTCAACAGTCGGAGATAACGTTGCGTATAGAGGGTTTTATTCCACTGAGCCCTCCGAAGGGAAGGATATAACTACACAGGAAGCTCCTCTTCAACTTGTAGAAAATGAGACCTTAAAATTGCGTATCTTTATTGATCGCTCCATCATTGAAGTTTTTGCTAATGGACGTCAAAGTATTACCCAGCGGATTTACCCTTCAAAGCCAGAGAGCAATGAGGTAAGGCTGTATAATAAAGGAGGTTCCGGAACGGCTTTGGTCGTAAAGGCCTGGGACATGGATCAGACAATGCCATGGTAAAATATTCAACGACGAAAGAAAATTCTAAAACTAATAAGATAATCGTACTAACAATATTCTAAATCAATAAACATGAAAAGGATTAATAAGTTATTCATTTCCCTTTTGCAGGGAACTCTGTTGGTGCTTTTGGTACAATGCCAGCAGGCGGACTCAAACAAAGAAATGCAAACAGAAACAGGTTACTATCAGGAGCAGTATCGTCCACAATTTCATTTTTCTCCAGAATCAGGTTGGATGAATGATCCAAATGGAATGTTCTATTATGATGGGGAATACCATCTCTTCTATCAACACTATCCAGACAGTACCGTCTGGGGTCCCATGCATTGGGCACACGCTGTAAGTACAGACATGGTTAGTTGGGAGCACCTTCCAATTGGGTTATATCCTGACGATCTGGGGTATATATTTTCGGGAAGTGCCGTTGTCGACTGGAAGAATACGACTGGATTTGGTAGCGAAGACAACCCCCCAATGGTAGCCATATTTACCCATCATTCAGCCGAGGGCTCCAAGGCTGGAAGAACCGATTATCAGAACCAGAGTATTGCCTATAGCCTGGATAAGGGACGTACCTGGACCAAATATGAAGGAAATCCGGTGCTTCCAAACCAGGGCATAAAAGACTTCAGGGACCCTAAGGTTTCGTGGCATGAAGCTTCTCAAAAATGGGTGATGATCCTGGCAGTTTGGGATCATGTAGAGCTTTATGGATCACCTGATCTGAAATCATGGAACAAATTGAGCGATTTTGGTCTTGAACATGGAAATCACGGTGGGGTCTGGGAATGCCCGGATCTGTTTGAACTACCCATTGAAGGAAGTGATGAATCGAGGTGGGTAATGTTCGTGAGTATTGGCAGGGGAGGGCCAAACAAAGGTTCTGCAACGCAATATTTCATCGGACAATTTGATGGGCAGCAATTCACAAATGAGAATTCAAAAGAAACCGAACTGTGGGTAGATGCCGGTCCTGATAATTATGCCGGTGTAACCTGGTCAGATATTCCCAAAGGGGACGGCCGCAGATTATTTATTGGTTGGATGAGCAACTGGGAATATGCCCAGGTAGTTCCCACGGAAAAATGGCGTAGTGCCATGACCGTAGCTAGAGCACTTAAATTACAGCAAACAGACGCCGGCCTGAGAATGACCAGTAGCCCGGTTCAGGAATTTATAAAGGTCAGGGCGGAATCAAATGAGATCAGCACGCAAGCAGTATCAGGAGCAGTGCAATTGGAGAACATATCCTTCACTACATTATCAGACGTACGACTTGAGTTTACTGATTTCGTCCAGAGCAGTGAGTTTGGCTTAAAGCTCTCCAATGAAGCCGGAGAAGAAGTGTTGATGGGATACTCTCCAAAAACCGGACAGTTCTTTATCGATAGATCAAAATCAGGTATAAGTGATTTTCATGAACTTTTTGCCCGGAGACAAACCGCTGAAAGGAGTTCAGCATCAGATGTTATTAAGCTGCGAATTTTGTTGGATGCTTCGTCTATCGAGTTGTTTGGCGATGAAGGTTCTTCCGTAATGACAGCCCTGGTTTTTCCGACCTCAGCATATACTAAAGTTAGTCTTTTTAGTAAGGATGGATCGGCTCAACTGACTTCGGGACAAATGTCGACAGTGAATTCAATATGGTGATAAATAATACGGCCAATTGCTTGGGATGGCAATAGGGAAAACCATAATTTACTTGCTTAAACATTACACAAATGAAAGTATTGTCGTTTGGCGAGGTATTATGGGATATTATTGGTGAGGATGCCCACCTGGGTGGAGCCCCTCTCAACTTTGCCGCTCATTCTGTCCAATGCGGAGGTCAGTCATCGATGCTTTCTCGATTGGGAAACGACGATTTTGGGAGAGATGCCGGCTTTCAAATTGGAAAATTAGGCGTGGACACCAACCTTCTTCAGATTGATCAGGACCATCCCACGGGAACGGTCCCGGTTACGTTGGTAGATGGTCAGCCCGACTATTATATCACGCCAAACGCGGCTTATGATTTCATTGATTTAGGCGAGGCCAAAGCTGTTCGGGATGAAAGTAATTTTGAGGTATTGTACTACGGAACTTTGGTACAAAGAGGACAGTCTGGTGATGCGCTGAAAAAGATTCTTGACAATTATAAATTTCGTCTGAAATTCTGTGACATCAATATGCGAAAAGATTGCTATAGTGAGGAAATTATACGTTTCTCACTTGGGCATGCGACTGTCGCTAAATTGAACGAATATGAAGTGATAGAAGTTGGTCAGATGTTATCACAGGCCGATTTTGTACCAAAGTTACTTGGTGTCTTCCCGCAACTTGAGCATGTTATTCTTACTGTAGGAGGAGAAGGATGTTATGTGTTTCAAGATCACACCTTGCATCACATTAAAAGTGAGCCCGTCCATGTGGTGGATGCGATTGGGGCAGGTGATTCTTTCAGTGCAGCATTCATGTACTCCTTTTTTAAATCTGGTGATGTCTTGAAATCTGCCGAAATTGGAAATAAAGTTGGAGGTTTTGTTGCGTCATCCGCCGGAGCAATTCCCAAATACCCGGAAGCGATAGTTAAGCTTCTTCAGTCCATTTAATCAGAACAAAATTCCGGGAGATTAATCGAACATGTGTTTGGTACTGAGGACACCTCGGTCCAAAAACTTTTTAAAACGTAACTGATAAATCACTGTACAATAAAAAGACATGGATTAGTAGGAAACGCGTGTCATTGCTGAAGGTCGTCTCTAAATTAATTGCGATCGCTGGACTTTCAGTCATGAGGGAAACTTAAAGGTTTTTGGGCTCGAACCCAGTCCATTCTTTTAGCCAGATCTTCGGATTGGAAACAAAGTGATCCCATCACGATCGTTCCTGCACCCGCGGATCTTAACTTTGGCACTGTGTTCTCCCGAATGGCTCCATCAGCTGCTAACAAAACTCGATTACTCACGCTATTTTCTGCGATCATGGCGTGAGCTTCTGCCATTCTGACCGTGGCACTATCATCGAGCAGCTGTCCCTTGACACCTATCCTGGTTCCTAACAGACACACCATTCCTATTTGGTCCAGATAAGGAGCGACCGATTGCACCGGCGTATCAAGCTGCAATACCACGCCTGCAATAAGACCACGAGTACTGATATGATCAAGCGCCTTTTTGGGGTTGGTGTTTTCGGCGTGGATACTGATAAGATTTGCTCCCGCATCGGCAAACTGGTCAATCTGGTCGATCAGAATATCATCTGTAACCATCAGGTGAACATGCAAGGGCCTGGTGGTCTGTGCTCTGATTGCAGCAACCATATCCGGAAAGATCAGTAAGTAAGGTGAAAAATGCCCATCGGCCACATCAAGATGGTAAAGATCTGCGAATGGATCAACGCGGTCGATCTCCTCGCCTAGTCGTGTCAGATCGGCTGACCATAGTGATATTTCGACCAATAACCGGTCACTTGGAAGGTCGGCAAACCATTTGGATGAATTGTTATGCATAGTAGAGGTGTTTCAAAAATGTAGCCAAAATGCCCTGAACAGTATCCCAATTTGTTGAAGTAAGATAGCTCATGAAAGTGCGACCGAATTATCCAGCTGCGCTTTCAGAAAGGCAGCAACTCCCGGGGCGTCGTCCGAAGACAACCCATATGTTATGAGAGCACCCCGGAAATCGATTGAGTGAAGGAGCGAGAGATAATGATGATAGTCAATGACCCCTTTCCCTGTAGTAGTGAATTCGCCGTCTGCAAGCCGATCCTTGGCATGGGCGAGTACGATACGATTGTGCAATAGGTCAACCCCAGTTTCGATGATCGCTTTTCTGGCCTCTTCATCTTCTGTTTCAAACAGATTTGCCGGATCAAAAACAATACGCAACCGCTCACTCTGCATAGTATCAATCAGTTCACGGGCCCGGTTTGCTGAGTTGACGATATTGGAGAGTTCCGGTTCGATTCCAATGAAGATGTCGTAGGCTTCTGCCACCTCTATGAGGTGGCCAAATTCATCGCACATCTCTTTCCATGCGGCTGGTGTGGCATTATCAGGATGGTGTTCCCACTGGTTTTCCACACAAAAGCTGCCACTGCATACCGTTAGAAGTTTAGTGCCTATAGCGTGGGACACCGAGGCTATTTGGGTAAAGCTGCGTCGACCTGCAAGACGCTTTGAGCGATCAGGATGAGTCATATTGTAAGTTGCTGACACCGCAGCGATATCGACACCAGACTTGCCAGAGGCGATTGAATTTCGGTGACTATATCGGTATCAATTGCTTCCGGAAGCGATGCGATACCAGAGCAAGCAAAGTTGTACTGGACTGTTGAAAAACCAGCGTTTTTGGCCGCGGTCAATACTGTTAGTGGGTCATGACCCGTAAATGTTTTCGCAAATATTCCGAGCCTCATTTGACGGCTCCTGTTACGTCAGAAAGCCTGGTTGGCTTTCCTGTCTTTACCGACTGTATGATCGCTACCATACAGCGCACCGAGGCGACACCATCGGAAATATCTGCCCCAGACACCGGTGTACCGTTCTGAATAGCTTCAGCAAACCCTTCCAACTGTCGCCGATAGAAATGACCATCTGCACCCAGAACACGACTGGTTGTTCCAGTGTCTTCGTGGAAAATATCGACATCGCTTGATTTGTAGAGCCATGGATTATACGTTTTGGCAACGATGCTGCCATTTTCACCGTAGATTTGCAGACCCTCATGCCAATCCATGCGGACCGCAACCGTAAGATCCAGATGACCGTTCGCACCATTGGCGAATGTAACGTCAACGAACCAACTATAAGCTCCGAACTGCTTGTTGAGGCGTGCACGTACCTCGATAATGTCGCCTGCCAGGTATCGTGCGGTGTCAACAAGATGACTACCGTGGGTCAGCATATAGTATCGTTCGAGATCAGCCTTTGGATCTCCTGGCGGTCGTTTGGCATTTTCACTCTTGATCATAAGGGGTTGTACTGCATCTGTGACTAAATAGCGGTGTGTAGAATCACAATACCAGGCTTTTAGAGCCAGCATCTCACCCATGTCTTGAGTAATGAAGTCTTTTGCACTTTGCAGCCCTGCGTCAAAGCGCTTCATATGTCCGACTTGCAAAAGCAGGTTGCTATCATTTACAATACGCTGCAACTCTTCTGTTTCCTCAACAGAAATTCCCACTGGCTTTTCAACCAACACATGTTTGCCAGCATTAAGTGCGGCAATCGATGCAGGTACATGAAATGAGTCTGACGTGGCGATCACCACAGCGTCTAGGTTGGGATCAGCGAGCATTTCATCATAGTCGGCGTAGGTGATGTCTGGGTTGTAGGTGCTTGCCATACGCTCCCGAAGATCCGCCGCGATATCACAGATCGCATAAAGCCGAGCGTTTTTTGCCTTGTTTGCGCTTTCGAAATGTGTGGCCTGGGCGATCGGGCTAAAACATTCGATTTGTTTTATACGCCTTGAAAAAACTTCCGGAATAAACAATAGTGTGAAATAGCATATGGTGAAAATGGACAAAAAATTAATCTACTTATTAATTCCAATGGTTTTAATACATTAGCGCAAAGTGGGACAAGCAATAGTGTCATACCTCAGCTATTAAGGGGCAATGGTTCAGACCTCCATGATACAAATGCCTTAAAAGGAAGGGGTAGGAGAAAATTCATTACACATGTGGCCAAGAAAAAGTGTGATGAGGAAATGGTCAAGGAGGATTTAGATTATAACAATCTTGTGGCCATAGTGAGCAATTACCTGTTCACACAGAAAGAACCATTAAGGGATGAGGTCATTTTCTTAATGAACAAAAGGCCAGGTCTCAAAGAAAGGGCAACTGCATCTCGACGGATCATCAGCAAGATTGTGGCGTTTGTAGAGAAGTTTATTGAGGGGATGGGTTAGCTATCGATTATGGTTTCAAGAAAATCACTCAGAATGTACTCTTTCACCCAAGAAGAAATCAGAGGTATTCAAGGGATGCAAATCTGGCTTCAACAGGTATTTTTTATGCAAAATATGTGCAAATAAAAAAGCAGTTACAAATTAATGTAACTGCTTGATAATCAAGGGTGGAAGACCGGACTTGAACCGGCGACCTCCTGAACCACAATCAGGCGTTCTAACCAACTGAACTACAACCACCATTTATTAAGAAGGCACAAAGTTAAACAGCTGGACAGAATTAAGCTAAGTAATATTTGATTGAATTTGGGGATCATGATCTCTTTTGTCCCATGGCAAGGGCCATTTTCATGTATTTCCTTATTTCATCGGTCAAATCCTCTTTTTCATAAAGCCTGAAATAGTGATTCCATAGGCTGCCTCCTGGAATTCCCGCGACTTTGTGAAAGCACAGGGTTTCCTCATATGGCTCACGAAGTGGTAGTACTACATCGATATAATCTTTGCCCAGCCGGTGGATGTAGGCAAACCGGATTTTAGCGGCAAACCTAATCATGGTTTTGGCAGGGTGAATTACGAAATCGCCAAGTTTCCGGTACTCCTCAACCAGAAAATAAAATAAGCTAATTGTCTTGTCAGATTTATTTCTCAGGAAGTCATCGACCGTATTATCATTGCAAGAGTGCCTGACATTTTGATTTAAAAATTTCTGATTGCAAAGGGGACATGTCCACATGACTTTAAAATAGACAAATTCTTGAGTACTTTAAGGGGCTAATCAATCTAATTATCAATACACACGATGAAAAACTATGCAATTGTATTGTTGGCCTTTGTTTCTGCCTGCGGTGGCCAAAAATCGCAAACCACAGAAACAACAACAGAAGAAATATCGACTCCGGAATTTCCCTACCTGGAACGCACAGATGCCCTTGATGCAATCATTGCTCCAGATGCGGAAGTTGAGGTTTTAGCCGAAGGGTTCGAATGGTCTGAAGGGCCAGTATGGATAGAAGATGGCGGCTATCTATTATTTTCAGATATACCTAATAATCGTGTTAACAAGTGGAAAGAGGGTGAAGGCATCAGCGTTTACTTACAACCTTCCGGATACACAGGCACCAACGACCCCTGGAAAGAACCGGGTTCTAATGGCTTGTTGCTAACTCCCGATGGTAAACTTATGCTTTGTCAACATGGCGATCGCCGTATGGCAATCATGGATGCTCCATTGTCAGACCCGAAATCGGAATTTATAACCTATGTCGGTGAATACAATGGTATGAAACTTAATAGCCCCAACGATGCCACGTTTCATAGTAGCGGTGATCTGTATTTTACGGATCCACCCTATGGCCTTCCCCAGCAGATGGATGACCCAACGAAGGAAATTCCTTTTCAAGGGGTGTACCGCAGAAAAGCTGAAGGAACCATGGAATTGATAACTGACCTGATGACACGACCTAATGGCATTGCTTTTTCACCTGATGAAAAAACACTTTACTTAGCCAATTCGGATCCTGAGAAATCACATTGGATGGCATTTGACGTAGCCGATGATGGCTCTACATCCAACGGAAGGATTTTTTATGATGCGACTGGTAGTGAGGGTCTGGGGCTGTGTGATGGCATGACAGTTCACAGCTCTGGTATTATTTATGCCACAGGTCCTGGTGGAGTATTCATTATAACACCCAATGCCAAAGTGATTGGTAAAGTTTTGACGGGACAGGCAACAGCAAATTGCACACTTGACACCAACGAAAAATATCTCTATATCACGGCTGACATGTTCCTCATGAGAGTAGCCCTTAAATAATAAGACAATGGAAAGAAGAAAATTTGTTAAAAAAGCAGCAGCGCTTTCGGCCGTAGCGCTTGCTCCGGCATGGCTTGGCGCCATCAATAGGCACCGGTTTCTACAGGACAAAATCCAGGTAGGTGTGATTGGCTGTAAAGGCATGGGATGGTCCGATACATCCTCATTGCTCAAAATGGCTGACGTTGATTTAGTTGGCATTTGTGATGTTGATCGAAACGTAATAGATCAGAGGCTTGCGGATTATTCAAAAGTAAGAGGCAACAAGCCTAAGACGTATGGTGATTACCGTGAGCTTTTAAATGATAAAAGTATTGATGCTGTCGTCATTGGAACTCCGGATCATTGGCATTGTAAAATTATGGTTGACGCGGTGAAGGCCGGGAAGCATGTTTATGTTGAAAAACCAGTGGCCAACAGCATCGAGGAGGCAAACATCATGGTTAAAGCAGCTGCAAAGTATGGCAAGGCCGTGCAATGTGGACAATG
Source organism: Bacteroidota bacterium (assembly GCA_027592755.1). GTDB lineage: Bacteria > Bacteroidota > Bacteroidia > Cytophagales > Cyclobacteriaceae > JAJCYL01. The sequence goes on from JAQCLE010000002.1 coordinate 18,931, forward strand.
GCAGCGAAGTGGCCCCCATTACAAACAAGCCATGGATATCTTATGGTCCGGTGTTTTGGGAGATATCAGGTTGGTTAAAGTTTGGGCTTACCAGGGTTGGATGAAACCCATTGCTGTGAAACCCGATGGCCCGGCACCAGATGGTGTTGACTACAAAATGTGGCTCGGACCGGCCCCAACCAGGGCCTTTAACCCGAACAGATTCCATTTCAATTTTCGCTGGTTTTGGGATTACGCAGGTGGGCTCATGACCGATTGGGGTGTCCATGAAATTGATATTGCGCTCTGGGGTATGAAAGCCATTGCTCCGAAATCAGTGATTGCCTCAGGTGGCAAATTTGCGTACCCGGATGATGCATCAGAAACGCCGGATACACTACAGACTGTTTTTCAGTATGATGGTTTCAATATGCTTTGGGAACATGCAACGGGTATTGATAGTGGCCCATATGGCCGGACTGAAGGAATTGCCTTTATAGGCAATAATGGAACCCTTGTAGTTAATCGGGAAGGTTTTGAAGTTTTGGTCGAAAAAATCGGTTTGAATTATTCTTCAAGAGGTGACAATAAAATGGAGAAAATAGAAACGGTTTTGAAACCCAAGGAGGTCAATTACCTTGACCTTCATACGAAAAACTTTATTGAGGCGATAAAGAAAAATGATCCAAAGATTTTAAACACTCCAATTGATAAAGGAAGCCTGGCGGCTATAAATGCCCAAATGGGAAACATAGCCTACAGAACCGGCACTAAGGTGGATTGGGACATGTCAAATCAGCAATTTAAAAACAATGAAGCTGCCAATAAGATGTTGAATGCGAGCTACAATAACGGTTGGGAGATTCCCACGATTTAACCAAATAAGTCAATAAGACTTTTTTGGAGAATCATTTTAAGTAATTGATAGGAGTTACTTACTACCGCCAATTAGTTTGACAAGATCATTGGCTGACAGGGTATAGGTAGCGTTATCCATATGGCCGTGTTTATCAAGACTGTCCAACAGGGTTTTTAATTCTCTGATGACGACCATTTCTGCATCTTTCTGGCCAGCATTGGTAGTTAAGTCAATAGCATTTTGGAGATGTGCGATGCCGACCCCTTATTGCCTTAGTGGCCTGTTGTTGTCTGCCTGTTGAGGCAAGTTCTCTGAGTACTTTAAATGAACCAGCGCAAGTGAATTAAGGGCCTGAGCGGCAGCCACTTCAAAAGAGTTGACATTCATATCTTTCTCTTTGATTTCACTCTCAACTTTGTTAGTTTATCAACAGCTTCCTCTAATAACGCTGCAGCCTCAGTATCGATCTTTGTTTCAATCAATCAAATCGCCTGGATAGCTTTCTCAATTTCACGAGAACCGGAACTTGTAGACTCTCTGTCCAGTGTCCGTAGAAAGCACCCACTGCGATAGAAGGAATGAATCCTGACTTTGATAATCGCCCTCCTCTTCAATGGATGTAGTAATAAGGAATACTCCCAAACCCACCGCGATTATAATTACGGAAAAAAGGAGGATGTTTTTCATAAATCTTTGGTTTTTGAAACTGGTTTCGGACTGAATTTAGCAAATTATAATGTATTATTGAAATGTCCTGATCAATCGGCTATGTTGTAAGGCGATCTCGTAACTATGCTCCTCCCGAGTGTAATTTCATCCGCGTATTCTAATTCACCACCGACAGGAACACCTCTGGCAATGACAGAAACACGAACATTATGCGGTTTAAGTCTTTTTGTCAAATAGAAAGATGTCGTGTCACCTTCCATCGTGGCACTGAGTGCCATAATTACTTCTTTTACAACATCATCTGAACCACGCTGAATGAGGCGATCAATGTTCAAATCTTCGGGTCCAATCCCATTCATTGGAGATATTATTCCTCCCAGCACATGATAAAGACCGTTGAATTGCCCAGTATTTTCAATAGCCAAAACATCAGGTATGTCTTCTACAACACAGATAATAGACTTATCTCTGCGATGGCTGGCACAAATATTACAGGTATCGGTATCTGAAATATTAAAACAAGTTGCACAATATCTGATTTCTTGCCGTAATTGTTGAAGCGATTTCGATAATGCGCTGGTTACTATTTCTTCTTGCTTAAGCAGATGGAGTACCAACCGAAGAGCAGTTTTCTTGCCAATACCCGGGAGTTTTGATACTTCGCTGACAGCATCTTCGATTAATTTGGAAGGATATTGCATTTGGGCAGTTATTTGATAGTTGCCTTTATTCCGGCATCCGCAATTCCTTCTCTCATAGGCTTCAATATTTCAAAACTACCTGTTTTTACCGCACATTTACCACTGTAATGAATGATATAGGTACATTGTTCTGCCTGATGGGGTTCATGACCGCACACTTTAATAAGGGTCTTTATTACGTGTTCGAACGTATTGAAATCGTCATTGTGAACGATTAGCGATCGTCCATCATCGATGTCGTCAATAACTTCAGTGAATTCTTCTGTCTGAATAATTGTGGACATTTTTCTGCCTATTTTCAATTATGTGCAAAAATAGTTAATCATCATCTATTTGCTGATTTATAGTGGGCAAAGAATGAGTTTGTTATTTTGCGATTTAAATCTGATCAAATGAGTCCAGGATTAATATTCGGAGTGTTAGGCTCCTATTTTTTATTGCTCTACATGATTTCTTATTTTACATCCCGCAACGCTGATTCGACCACATTTTTTACGGGCAACAGGCAATCACCATGGTACCTTGTAGCGTTTGGAATGATTGGCGCTTCCCTCTCCGGGGTAACATTTATTTCTGTTCCAGGGGAAGTTGGGAATTCAGACTTCAGCTACTTTCAAGTGGTACTGGGTTATTTGTTAGGCTATTTGGTCATAGCCACCGTTTTGATGCCTCTTTATTACAGACTCAGGCTGGTTTCTATCTATACCTACCTGGAAGGGCGCTTTGGTTTCTGGAGCTATAAAAGCGGGGCTATTTTCTTTCTTCTTTCTAGAATTGTTGGAGCTTCATTTCGGTTATTTCTTGTCGCCGGTGTTTTGCAGCTGGTTTTCTTCGATCCTTTGGGTATTCCATTTTGGGTTTCAGTGATGGCTACAATTAGCTTAATCTGGTTATATACTTATAAAGGTGGAATTAAAACCGTGGTTTGGACAGATACGTTACAAACGGCTTTTATGCTTATAGCTGTCGTTACAAGTATCTATTTGATCGGAGACGACTTACAACTCAGCTTTGGTGATCTGGTCTCAGTTGTTGGAGAGAGCTCATATTCCAAAATTTTCGTATGGGACTGGCAGCCGGGTACCAACTTCTTTAAGCAATTTTTATCAGGGGCATTTATTGCAATCGTTATGACCGGGCTTGACCAGGATATGATGCAAAAAAACCTTACATGCCGGACTATTGGCGATGCTCAGAAGAACATGTTTTGGTTTTGCATCATTTTGGTATTTGCAAATTTCCTTTTTCTATCATTAGGAGCTTTGCTCTACCATTATGTTGATGTTAATACAATCGTTTTACCGGAAAGATCAGATAACCTCTACCCGATGCTGGCAGTGTTTCATTTTAATACCCTGGCCGGAGTGACATTTCTGCTTGGTATTACTGCCGCTGCCTATTCCAGTGCTGATTCCGCTTTGACGGCGCTAACAACATCATTCTGTGTTGATATTCTTGGGCTTAATAAAGAAACCGGTGAGTTCAGCACCTCTAAAAGGATAAAAGTTCACCTTGCTTTTTCGGTGGTGCTGTTTGTTGTTATCCTAATATTTAATGCCATTAATGATAGTAGTGTGATTACTGCTGTGTTCATTGCTGCGGGCTATACCTATGGACCACTTCTGGGTCTATATAGTTTTGGTCTGTTAACGAAATGGAAGGTGAAAGATGAGTTTGTTTTGCCTGTGTGCATTTTTTCTCCGGCGCTTTCATTTCTTATCAATATATATTCAGAACAACTTCTGGGCGGGTATCGCTTTGGGTTCGAAATACTACTCCTCAACGGATTGATTACGTTTCTTGGGTTGTTCGTTATTAGAAAAAAATAGGCTACCCTCTTGGTTTCCAGACAATTTCCTCTGAACCAGACGAATTAGAAATATCGCGGCTAAGTGTAAAAAGGTGGTCGGATAGCCTGTTCATATATTGGATGATTAGTGGATCGACGGCCTCCTGAGCATTAAGTTGAACAATAATACGCTCAGCCCGACGACAGACACACCTGGCAATGTGACAAATTGATGAGGCAGGATTTCCTCCAGGGAGTATGAAATTTTTTAATTCAGGTAGCCGGGCATCCATTTGGTCGATTTGATTTTCTAGAACTTCAACATCTTTGATTGTTAAATCAGGTTTTACCAGATTGTCTTTGGTGGGGTCGGCTGCTAATGATGCTCCAATAGTAAAAAGCCTTTCCTGAATTGTAATCAGGAACTTCTTATGGCCGACATCAATCTGGTGATTCCTGAGCAGCCCCAGGTATGAATTGAGTTCATCCACAGTGCCATAGGCGTCAATACGAACATTGGATTTCCAGACCCGCGAACCACCTAAAAGTGAGGTCATTCCATTATCCCCGGTTTTAGTATATATTTTCATCAATCAATAAAACCATAAAAATTCTAATTAATTTGGTAACGCTCATCATTAAAGTGAAAGTTAAAGGATATTTGCAAATCTATGACTTTTCAAACTGATGTACTTTTTGAGGACAATCATTTACTGGTAGTCAATAAGCCGGCCGGGGTTCTCGTTCAAGGCGATAAAACCGGTGATAAGCCATTGGTTGAACTGTGTAAAGCCTATATAAAAAAGAAATACGACAAACCCGGAGCGGTTTTTTTGGGGGTAACCCACAGGCTTGACAGGCCCGTTAGTGGTGTTGTGGTTTTTGCCAAAACTTCAAAGGCTCTTACACGTATGAACAAGCTTTTTGAATCTGGAGATGTAAAAAAAACTTATTGGGCCATTGTGAGAAAAAGGCCGCCAGAGGATGCTGATAAGCTGGTGCACTGGTTAAGTAAGAATGAGAAAACTAATGTCACAAAAGCGCGGGTGAAGCAGTATTCTGGCGGCTTGAGATCAGAGCTTCACTATAAATTAATAGGGCAAATAGGACAGCATTATTTGCTTGAAGTAAATCCATTGACAGGAAGGCCTCACCAGATTAGGGTACAACTATCATCAATTGGCTGTCCTATTAAGGGGGATTTAAAATATGGCTATCCAAAGCCAAATCCTGATGGAAATATTGGTCTCCATTCAGTAAGAATAGAATTTATTCATCCGATTAAAATGGAGAGGATCGAAATCAAGGCTCCTTTAACAAAAAATGATATATGGGCTCCCTTTGTTCAACTTGTGGGTTAACTCTTTCTGCCCCCTATTCTATCTTTGAAGCATGAGCTATTTCGACAAGCTTCAGGAAAAATGGCATTTGAAAAGCATAGGTCATGTAATAGTTGTCTTAATTGTTTTTGCCAGTACAGGGTTCACCGTCTTGTTTCTTAAGCAGCCACTTTTGAACCTCTTTATTTCTCAAAGCCATAGTTTTTGGTATGATGTTTTTTACTATGTGCTTATTCTCCCAGCTTACAACCTTGTGCTTCTTTTTTATGGTTTCATCTTTGGTCAATTCTCTTTTTTTTGGGAGTTTGAAAAACGACTATTCGATCGACTTTTTAAAAGGCAATGATTTTTTTAAGGGAGAAAGCTATTGGAATACTGAATGCGTTAGGTACGCAAAAAGAGCCATTTCTTTTCTTTACAGATTTCGAAGGTTCTAAAGCATTTGTCTCTGCAGTGTCCGATCTCAAAACCACACCAGTTTTTTTCCAAATTGATGATAATCACCACCTACCCGAAATCGAAACAGCGAGGCTTACTACGTTCAATAAATCACCAATCAGCTTTGAGGATTTCCAAATGAAATATGATTCGGTTATTGATCATATAAGGAAAGGTGATTCATTTTTAACTAATCTGGCTTGTAAGACTCCTATCGATACTAATCTTAGTTTAAAGGATATCTTTTCGTTAAGCAAAGCTCCTTATAAGCTATTATTTGATGATAGTTTTGTGGTCTTTTCCCCGGAGAAATTTATTGAAATCAAAGATGATTACATCTATTCCCACCCCATGAAGGGAACCATCGACGGCAGGTTGAATAACGCCCGGGATATGATTTTGAATGATCCAAAGGAAACTGCAGAGCACGTCACGATTGTAGATCTAATTAGGAATGACTTAAGCCAGGTTGCAAATGAGGTTACCGTTGAAAAGTTCAGGTACATCACCGAAATTCAGACCAACGAAAAGCAACTATTACAGGTAAGTTCTGAAATAAGAGGAGTTCTCAATTCAAATTGGAACGAACAGATAGGAAATATACTATTCAAGTTACTACCTGCGGGCTCTATTTCCGGAGCGCCAAAACCGAAGACTGTCGATATTATTAAGAAAGTGGAAGGGTTTGACCGGGAGTATTTCACAGGAGTATTTGGAATATTTGATGGTTCAAATTTTATCAGCGCAGTAATGATAAGATTTATTGAAAAAAAGGATAATCAGCTCTACTTTAAAAGCGGTGTTGGGGTGACATCCAGAAGCGATGCCCACAAGGAATATCAGGAAATGATAGATAAAATCTATGTCCCAATTTATTGAGTCCGTTTGTTTTTATGGCACCTATCGAAATTTGTCGTATCATCAATCGAGAATAGACAAAACATTCGGTGAGTATTTTCCATGGGAAGACCCATTGCGAATAAGTAAAGTTTTGCCGCAACTTAGTGTTGCCGGAAAACACAAAGTGAGGATAGTTTATGATGACCTGGGCCATAAAATAGAGGTTGCTGCATATGAGTCCAAGCCCTTGAATACCATGTGTATGGTAGTAGACAATTCGATTGAATACGCACTAAAATCAACGGATCGGAGGAGACTTTCCCAGCTCAGGGAACAGGCCGGGACTGATGATGTCATCATTATAAAAAATGGATTTGTAACCGACGGATGGATTTCAAACCTCGCTTTTTGGGATGGCGAACAATGGGTGACTCCAACTACTTACCTGTTAAATGGAGTTAAGCGTCGTTCTTTATTAAAGAATGGGATCCTGAAAGAAATGGAAATAAGGGATACTGATGTAGGGTACTATGAAAAGGTTACCCTTGTTAATGCCATGTTGGATCCTGGTGAAGTCATTATAACCACAGATCAAATAGTAAACCGGGCTTAACGCTCTATTGATTCAGCAAGAACGATGATTCGGTTGTTGAGCACCTCAACCACCCCACCGTCGACGATCATCACATTTTCATGAGATTTTTTGTGCTTCTTTTTAACAAAACGCAGTTCACCTTTACCCAATGTGGAGATCAACGGGGCGTGGTTATTCAAAACCTGGAATGAACCAGCACTTCCCGGAAAAGTTGCTTCATCAACTTCACCTTCAAAATGAATTCGCTCGGGTGTGATTATCTCTAAATACATGGTTGATTAAGCGTTAGCCTCGGCCATCATTTTCTCACCTTTTGCGATGGCGTCGTCAATGCTACCTACAAGGTTGAAGGACATTTCAGGCAGGTGATCAAGTTCACCATCCAGAATCATAGTGAATCCTTTTATTGTATCTTTTATATCAACCAAAGCTCCTGGAAGACCTGTGAAGGCTTCGGCTACATGGAATGGCTGGCTGAGGAAACGCTGCACTCTTCTGGCTCTGGAAACGGCCAGTTTGTCTTCATCGGATAGTTCATCCATACCCAGGATGGCAATGATATCCTGAAGTTCCTTATATCTCTGCAGAATCTCTTTCATCCTCTGTGCACAGTCATAATGTTCATCACCGAGGATATCCGGAGAAAGAATGCGTGATGTTGAATCCAGGGGATCAACCGCCGGATAGATACCGAGTTCTGCTATTTTACGAGATAATACTGTTGTTGCATCAAGGTGGGCAAAAGTTGTGGCAGGTGCCGGGTCTGTGAGGTCATCAGCAGGCACATAAACCGCCTGAACTGAGGTGATTGATCCTCGTTTTGTAGAAGTAATCCTCTCCTGCATTGTGCCCATTTCGCTTGCAAGGGTAGGTTGATAACCTACAGCTGATGGCATTCTGCCGAGAAGGGCTGATACCTCTGATCCCGCCTGGGTAAAACGGAAAATATTATCAATAAAAAACAGGATGTCGCGGCCCTGCCCTGTGCCATCACCATCTCTAAAATATTCTGCAACCGTCAAACCAGATAACGCCACCCGTGCTCTTGCTCCAGGGGGCTCATTCATTTGTCCGAAAACTAAAGTGGCCTGTGATTTTGCCAACTCCACCTTATCAACAACGCTTAGGTCCCAATCGCCCTCAGCCATTTTCTCTTTAAACGCGTCTCCGTATTTGATTACCCCTGATTCAATCATCTCGCGGAGAAGGTCATTACCCTCCCTTGTTCGCTCACCAACTCCTGCAAATACTGACATCCCGGCGTAGGCCTTTGCAATGTTATTGATAAGCTCCATAATAAGTACCGTCTTGCCAACACCCGCACCGCCAAAAAGCCCAATCTTACCCCCTTTGGCGTAGGGTTCAAGAAGATCAATTACTTTGATTCCGGTAAAAAGGATTTCAGAAGAAGTTGATAATTCCTCGTATTTAGGCGCTGATCTATGGATTGGCATGCCCCCATCGCTTTCAGGCGCTTCCATCCCATCAATCGCATCACCAACTACATTAAAAAGTCTCCCTTTGATTTTCTCTCCAATAGGCATTGTTATAGGAGATCCGGTATCTTCAACCATGGTACCTCGTGAGAGGCCTTCAGTGCCATCCATGGCTATTGTCCTCACCCTGTCTTCACCTAAGTGTTGTTGACACTCCAGAATTACAACATTGCCATTGGGCTTGGTCACTTTCAATGCATCAAGAATGTTTGGTAATTTAGAGCCTTCACTGTCAAAGGCGACGTCTACAACGTTGCCAATTATCTGAGAGATTTTTCCTTGATTTGCCATAGGTAATGCGGGTAAAAAGCCTTTTTAGTGTAACAGAATTGAGTGCGAAATTAGTAGCATTAATCGGTTAATTCAAAGATTTTCATCGGTAAACTTCCTTGCCATGAGGCTTCAGGACAATTCGAAAGGTAGTTCCTTTGTCAAGTTCGGATGCCTTCACAAAAATTCTACCTCCGTGATAATTTTCGATAATTCTCTTTACAAGCGTAAGACCCAATCCCCACCCTCTTTTCTTGGTAGTAAAGCCTGGTTGAAATACCCGCTGTATTCGTGATTTTGGCATCCCTTTTCCAGTGTCGGAAATATCGATGGAAACTTTACCCTCATTAGCTTTGAGTATTTTGATCACAATACTTCCAGTCCCTCCCATTGCATCTACGGCATTTTTACACAGATTCTCAATCACCCAATCGAAAAGTGGCTTATTGATACCGGCTGTTATTTGGTCATTAGGAAAAGAGGATATTTCGATTTTTACTTTTGAAGAAATGCGTCGTTGGAGATAGGCTATGGTATCGCTGATTGCTTCATAAATATTTTCGTCTTTTAGGTGAGGAACAGATCCGATACTCGAAAACCGTGATGTGATCATTTGCAATCGCTGTATATCTTTGTCCAGTTCCTGGACAATTTCCTCGTCCTTAAGCTTTTCATTGGTTTTGAAATACTCAACCCAGGCCATTAATGATGACAAGGGAGTGCCTAATTGGTGAGCTGTTTCTTTTGCAAGACCTACCCACACACGGTTTTGTTCTGCTGTTTTGGAAAAATTGAATACGACATATGCAATAAGGCCGAAAATGGCAATTATCGAAAGTTGAACGTAAGGATAGAATTGCAACTGAGTAAGCAAATCTGAATTCTTGTAATAGACATAGTTGAATCCCAATACCTGGTCGTTGTCATCGCGTAACGTTATGAGTATTGGTTCATAGATTTTCTCCATTACACGGATTTCTTCCGTGAGAATTCTTTGGCGGTCCCGATCATTTCGTGCGTTTTCAACGGACTTGACATTTTTTGAATCCTGGGGTATTCCCAGTTCATCTGTCACTACAACTGGTATGGAATTATTTGGAATGATGATCTCCTGTACAATGAATGATACATTGGCAGTATTACTCTCTGAACCAGCGTATTCCAGACTTTTGGCATATAAATCTATCAGTCGCTGTTCACGTTGTTTCAATTGACCTACGAGGATATTGGTATAGAGTATGGAAGCGCCACCAATTACGATTGAAACAATCAATACAATCCATTGTAAAGTGAACTTATTTTTGTAGATATCTAGTACAGGGTTTTCAATGGGTTTTCGCATCCGAAATGGACTTTGCTGCTTATTCCGATAACAAGAAGCTAAAGATAATGTTAGTTATGAATTTTGAGCTTTGCAAAAGCAAGTAACAGTGTTTTCTCCCCAACTTCATCGAAATCAACTTTTGCTTTGCGTTGCGATCCCTGGATGTCCATTTGAGTCACTGTTCCAAAACCGAATTTTGGATGCTCCACCTTCATTCCTTCAATAAGATTGGTTGTATCACTTGGTTTAAAATCTGTTGAAGGCTGGTAGCTTGTCTTTTGAACAAAAGCTCTTTTCTTCTGGTGATTTATGCCATTCACCAGGTTGCGGGCATAATTGTTGTTTGTTTGTGAAGTCCTTGAACTCACAGAACTATTTTGTCTTATGAACTGCGGGTCGATTTCCTCTAAAAAGCGACTCGGTTCACACGTTTTTAGCCTGCCAAAACGGTACCTGTTGAGGGCATAACTAAGAAAAACTCTTTTTTCAGCCCTGGTTAGGGCCACATAAAATAACCGTCGCTCCTCCTCCAGGTCAGCCCTGCTGCTCAGCATCATTTGAGAAGGGAATAAATCTTCCTCCATTCCAACTATGAAGACCATTTTAAATTCAAGACCCTTCGCAGAATGGATAGTCATGAGGGTTACAGCATCGTCGTTATTCTTCTTATCATCGTCATTATCAGTAAGCAATGCAATCTCCTGCAGAAATGATCCAAGGTTTTTTTCTGTCACTTCGGGATTGTCAACATATTCTTTAATGGCGTTTAACAGCTCCTGGACGTTCTCATAGCGGTTAAGGCCTTCAACAGTTTTATCCTCGTAAAGTTCCTTCAGCAGCCCGGAGTTTTTTGCAATGTGTGAAGCAGCTTCAAAAGCATCCTTATTCTGCGCTGAGATCATAAAGCTCCTGATCGTTGTTGCGAAATCCCTGATAGCATCTGCTACTCTTCCTCCCAGGAAACTATGAATGTTGGTGATAACTTCCCAAAAGCTTATGTCATGGTCATAGGCTGCCACCACAATCTTATCTATTGATGAAGCCCCGATTCCACGCTTTGGGAGATTGATTATCCTTCTTAAGGCCTGTTCATCATTTTGATTGATTGCGAATCTTAAGTAAGCTAAAATGTCTTTAATCTCTTTGCGCTGATAAAAGGAGAGCCCTCCGAAGACCTTGTATTTAATATTCATTCTTCTCAAGGCTTCTTCCATTGACCGGCTTTGGCTATTGGTTCTGTAGAGAATAGCGAAATCAGAGTTCTTAAGCAGATTATTGACTTTCTCTTCAAAAATTGCCGAAGCCACAAGCTTGCCTTCTTCATTATCAGATGTGGCTTTGATCAACTCCAGTTGATGACCGGCTTCATTTTCTGTCCAGATGCTTTTTCTGAGCTGTGCCTTATTGTTGTTGATGATTGAGTTGGCGGCATTTACAATGTTTTGAGTACTGCGATAATTCTGCTCTAGTTTAACAACCCTGAGGTCGGGATAATCTTTTTCGAAGTTCAGGATATTTTGAATATCAGCTCCCCGGAAGCCATAAATGCTTTGTGCATCATCGCCAACAACACATATATTCTGACGGACTGATGCAAGTTTTCGGGTGATAACATATTGAGAAATATTAGTGTCCTGAAATTCGTCAACCATGATGTAATGAAAGCGATGTTGGTATTTGTTCAAGACATCGGGATGATCGCGGAAAAGGACGTTGGTATTGAACAGAAGATCATCGAAATCCATAGCGTCGGATTTCACACATCTGTTTACGTAAGTTTTGTAGATATTTCCCATCTCGGGTTTACCATTTTCCTGATCGTCCGCCTTATAAACCGGGTTGCTCATGTATTCTTGCCAGGAAACCAACCTGTTTTTCGCTCCGGAAATCCTGTTATAAACCACGTTTGGTTTGTACATCTTATCATCGAGTCTCATTTCCTTAACTATGGACTTGATAAGGGATTTGGAGTCCTGTGTATCGTAGATGGTAAAGTTGCTGGGAAAACCAAGCTTTGAGGCTTCTGCACGTAGCATCCTCGCAAAAACAGAATGGAAGGTGCCCATCCAAATATTCCGGGCGTCTGTACCAACCACTCGTTCAATTCTGGTGCGCATCTCCCTGGCGGCCTTATTGGTAAAAGTCAAAGCCATAATATTGAAAGAATCGACATTGTGATGCCTGATCAGATGGGCGATGCGGTAGGTAAGCACCCGGGTTTTACCAGAACCGGCACCTGCGATGATCATTGACGGACCGTCGGTATTAATCACACCTTCACGCTGGGCTTCGTTTAACTCATCCAGATAGGTTTGTGCCACATCATCGCTCATTGCTGCAAGTTACAATATGCCAGCTTAAATATGGCGGATGCTTGCCTATCAAATTATACAAATTGAAGTGAAAATATTTTTTGGTTTTGCCTCATACTTTGTCGGCATAATTTAATGGGAAAAAGACTATTAAGACCAAACCTCTTTTTTATGAATTAGTCATTTCTTCTTTTGGTTTCCGATCCTAATAGTCAATTTTGGACTTAATATTTCTCACCAATTTGATTTTATAGCGATGACAATCGGCCAATCCATCTCAAATATTTTTTCACTATTGATAATATCAGGTTTTTTTTTCTTATCGGGTTGTAATCCCCAAAAAACGAATCAAGATGAAGCGGTTTTGAGAGAGCCTAACATCTTGTGGATTGTAGCGGATGATCTGGGAACGGACCTGGGTTGTTATGGAGAATCAAATGCCTACACCCCCAATATCGACAAATTCGCATCGGAAGGGACGATGTACACGAATTTTTTCACAGTTACAGCTGTATGTTCACCAAGTCGTTCGGCGCTGATAACCGGTATGTACCCAAGCAGTATTAACAGCCACCAGCATCGCACCCAATATAAGCTGCCATTACCCGAAGGGATGTTTCCAATTACGAAATACTTCAGGAACGCAGGTTATTTCACAAGTAATGGTTCTTTTGAGTCAAGGGAAAAGCAAGGAAAAGAAGACTATAATTTTACTGCGGACAGCCTTTTTGATGGAACAGATTGGAGTCAACGTAAAGAGGGGCAGCCATTTTTCTCTCAGGTCCAGATATTTTTTCCGCATCGTCCTTTTAAAAGAGATCCAGAAAATCCTGTCGATGAAAAGAAGATCAAATTGCCACCCTACTATCCCGACCACAGGGTAGCTCGTCAGGACTGGGCGCTTTACCTGGAATACATTCAATTACTTGACAAGGAAGTTGGAAAGGTTTTAAAGCGACTTGATGATGAAGGATTGACCGATAGTACAATCGTTTTCTTTTTTGGAGACCAGGGGAGGCCACACGTCAGGGCCAAGCAATTTCTTTATGATGGAGGAATCAACACACCACTTATTGTCAAGGGAGAGGGCTTTGAAAAAGGCATAGTATCAGATATACTTATCAGTAATATAGACCTTGGGCCTACAGCACTGGCTATAGCCGGCATTTATGTACCCGAATACATTCAGGGGAGGGATTTTTTGCCTGTTGGGGATGAAAGAGCCTACGTTTTCGCAATGAGGGATAGAAGAGATGAGACGGTGGACAGGATACGGGCAGTAAGAAGCAAGGATTACAAATACATCAAGAATTTTTATCCCGAGAAGCCATATACCCAGTTCAACGCCTATAAAAAGCAAGCCTACCCAACTCTTACTTTAATGCAGGTGTTGCAAAAGCAGGGGAAGCTGACGTCGGAACAATTGCTTTTTATGGCTTCTGAACGACCATTGGAGGAACTGTATGATTTGAACAATGATCCCTTTGAATTGAACAACTTGTCAGGAGACTCAGAGTACCGTGACAAAATGGAAGAAATGCGAAGTATTATGGAAGCCTGGTTGCAAGAAGTGGATAAGGGGACTTACCCGGAGGACCCGGCAGAGATTAAATTTGCAGAAGAACTGATGGAGAGTAGGTTCAGGGAACAAATGGAAGCAAAGGGCCTGACTCCGGATGTTTCGGATGAAGAATTTCTTCAGTATTGGGAGGAATACCTTACTCCCACTATAAAGAAAGAATAGATTAATAGGTAGTCAACAAATCCAAAATATTCTATTGTCATATTAGGATGACCTGTTAGTTTTGCAGTCCGTTTTTCGCCTGTTCGGGATCTGATGTATTGGGAAGAAGCAGGATAAAACATATGGGAATAATACTCCCCCTTAGCTCAGCTGGTTAGAGCGGCTGACTGTTAATCAGTAGGTCCTTGGTTCAAGTCCAAGAGGGGGAGCCAAACTGGACGAGCTGTCAGCAATGGCAGCTTTTCTTGTTTCCATACCTGCGTAACTATTTGATTTAGATGTAATTAGGGATACAAAACTGTTCATCTCAGCGGTTCGATACTTTTCATCTTCAAAAACCAGTTTTTCAGGAAATATCGAATCAAGCATCTTGTGCTTTACTTCAATTGAAGCATTATCGAAATAAGTTTTGATATGGGTCAGGAATGATAGCCCATAATTCAGATACTTATCATAATTAGTTTGAACAGCAGCCATCGAGTGCATCTCATCCTCTATCCTCTGAATTTCATCCTTGAGTATGGATGATATCCTGTTATAGTCCTCAGTTGGTATTGAGTCTGATATGAATTTATCATCAATACCCCTGAGTTTTTGTTTGGTATCATTGAGCTTTCTTGACTGCATTTGTACTTTTTGCTCCTTGCTCCCTTCTTCTTCCTCATAAACATCCCGAATGATCTCATTATACAGTTCAACAACTTCGGGACTGATTTGGAGTGACTCCAGATAATCAATGAATTGGGTATTTGCCAAATCTGAATCGATCCTCTCCTTGCATCCGCTTTGGCAGTGGTAGTAATGATATTTCATTTTTCGACCTTTTGAGCTACTACCTGTAAGATTGTTGCCACATCGAGGGCATTCTAAATGGCCTCTCAGGGGGAATCTATCATTGAACTTCGATGGTTTAGCGAATCTCTTCCCTTTGTTATTAATTATCATTTGAACCCTCTCAAATGTTTCTTCATCTATTAAAGCATCATGCAACCCTCTAACCATTTCTTCAGGTTCATCCTTCCATTCATTTATTCTGATTTTACCAATATAAAAAGGGTTCCTCAAGAGATTTAGAAATTGCTGCTTGCTGCATATAAAGCCCTCAGCAACCAATTCCTTTCCTATTGCTTCAATTGATCCCAATCCTTTGGAAACTTCATTAAACCCTTTTAAAATGAAATGAGCATCTTTTCCTTTGACTACCCTTTTATTGATAGTATCGTTGGTATATCCTTTAGGGGCTTTCCAAGGCCATCGGCCTTCTCTCATGGCTTGTCTCATACCCTGCTTTGTATTTAAACCCCTTCTTTCATTTTCGACCTGTGGTAAAACCATATTTAGCATATATGGGATTAGGTTTTCGGGAATTGTCAAATCATAATTCTGTTCCAGAAAATCAAGCTCAACACCAAATGATTTCAAGGTTGAGGTCATTCTAAGAGACTCCTCAATGTTTCTTGAAAATCTATCAAATCGAATACATACAAGTAATTTGGGCTTGACGTTCTTTGATTTTAGGTCAGTTAGAAACCTTTGAAATGCGGGTCTATTGAAATTCTTGCCAGAATAATCATCTTGATAATGGCGTACAATATCAAGTCTCTTTTGCTCACAGTATTGCTTCAACCTCCTCTCCTGATCTTGAAGGCTGAAGCCATTCTCTTTTTGGTCTTCTGTTGAGACTCGAGTGTAGATTACGACTTCCATAATTAATTCAATTGAAATGGGACACTTTTGTTTATTAAATACTCAATTCTTGCCAGCCTGTAAAGCGAATCCCGTATCAGACTGATTTGTGCTTCCGTGAATTTGATGTCTCCTTTTTCTAAGATTTCACTACATTTTTTAATTGATAACATTGTTTAATACAAAACATATCATTTCCCCACTTTCTGGTGATAGAAACAACGATGTGTAATAGCCCGATTTTGATAATCATAGCTTATAATTTCTCTTTTAATGTTCTGTTCATGCCAACCACAACTCCATCTTCTCGGTTAATTTCGATGAAATCATAGTCCTTGGTTTTAAGCAAATCACTTACCATTGATGGTAAATTATATTCTGTCTTTTCTATCAGATTAAGCTCTCCATTCACTTTTTTAATCTTTATAGAACCATATTTTCCATCTCTGACAGCATCCAATACTTTCATTTCCTTTTCAGTAAGAAATACCTTACTTTCCTTAATCCCGCTTAGGTCTTTCTCTTGGGTTACTTTGTAAATGATGTCATCAAGGCTGATTGAAACGTAGTTAGCCAAAGGTGCATTGGCTTTAGCCATATCAATTTCCAATCCCGTGCCTATGTCTGGGACGAAATCATCAAAAACAAGCAGATAACATGGCTCTTTTTCTATTAGAAACTGAGCCGTATAAAACTCAATAAGAGGAAATCTTGATGGTTTATCCTTAGGTGTTCCTTGCAACTGCATTTTAACTGTTCCAATTACATCGAGCGGTAACCCAAACTTTCTCAATTCACCAATGGTCTGAATCCAGATCATATCAGCCAATGAGTATGTCCTCCATCCCTTACCGTCTTCGCCCCTTTCCGAATCTATCAACTGGTTCTTCTCCCAATGGTTCAGGATGCGGTATGACAGGTCACTCAACTTTTCCCTGAATATTCTGTCATTGAAAATGGTTCTTGTTTCGAGGTTAGCCTGATCAGTCAGGTAGGACTCATACCTTGCATGGAAACTATCTGGTTTTCTTATTACGCTTCTTTTCTCCATTTTAGCAAAACTTACCTATTGGTAAGCAAATGTATGAAATATTAATAAACTTACCAAGTGGTAAGTTTATTAATATATGGTATTTCTCAAGGTTTCGATCTTAATTCTATAAGCCACCTCAACGAAATTCAATAAAAAACAGCATCAATAAATACTATATTTATGCAACACCAATCATACCATGACAGGCGAACAACTCAAGCAGTTAGAAGATAACCTCTGGAAAGCCGCTGATGATCTCAGGGCGAACTCTAAACTAACCGCAACCGAATACAGCTTCCCCGTACTGGGGCTTATCTTTTTACGCCATGCTCACAACCGCTTCCTGAAGGCCAAAGAGGAGATTGAGAAGACCCTCCCTGTACATCCTCAACGGGGAATTAGACCAGTAACCAAAGATGACTTCCAGACAGCCAAGGCAATCTTCCTGCCTGAGAACGCCCGATGGGAAAGGCTCTCTGACCTGCCCGAAGGAAAAGACATTGGAGACGAATTAGACGAGGCTATGCGAGGCATAGAGAGGGAATACGAGGTGCTGAAAGGTGTCCTGCCCAAGAACTACTCCCTGTTTGAAAAAGACCTGCTACAGCGGCTTATTCGCATCTTCAATACCGAGCAGTTGAATGAGGTGACGGGCGATGTCTTCGGGCGTATCTACGAATACTTCCTGAATAAATTCGCTATGTCAGGCGCATCAGAGGGTGGAGAGTTCTTTACGCCTCCATCATTGGTAAATACCATCGTCAATACCATTGAACCTACACATGGCATTGTGCTTGACCCTGCGGTAGGCTCGGCAGGTATGTTTGTGCAGACAGGGCATTTCTTGGAAGAAAAAGGATTTGACCCCGCCAAGAAGGTTACATTTTTTGGTCAGGAAAAGACAGACACCAACACCAAGCTGGCGAAGATGAATATGACCGTTCATGGATTGGATGTCAACATCCTGCAAGGCAATACCTTCTACGAAGACCACCACGACAAGGTGGGCAAGTGCGACTTTGTGATGGCGAATCCGCCCTTTAATGTGGATGGGGTAGATAAGAGTAAGGATGGTGTGAAGAACGACCCACGACTGCCCTTTGGCCTGCCCAAGAGTGACAACGCCAACTACCTGTGGATACAATACTTCTACGGCTACCTGAACCCCACAGGACGGGCTGGATTCGTTATGGCAAGCTCAGCTTCCGATGCAGGGCATTCTGAGAAAGACATAAGGGAGAAGCTGGTTAAAACTGGGGCAGTGGATGTTATGATTTCCATCGGTACGAAGTTTTTCTATACAAGAGGACTGCCCTGTACGTTATGGTTTTTTGACCGAGCTAAAGAGCAGGATGAAACCCGAAAAGATAAAACCCTGATGCTCGACCTGCGGGATGTTTACCGAAAGGTGTCCTCCAATTTGCATGACTTCACCCCCGAACAGCATAAAAACATCGCAGCCATTGTTGGCCTGTACAGGGGTAATACAGCGTACTTTAATGATGCCATCACCCTTTATAAAGAAGAAGCAGATAAGGCTCTCAGTCAAGCTAAAACCGCCTTGCAAGCTATCTTGGATAAGCAACTCAGGGAGGAGCAGCTTTCGTTTATCATCGAAAAGCAGGATGTTCAGGTAAGTGAATTAAAGAAAGTGAAACGTGACCTCAACCATGTTCAGAAAGAGCTGGCTGCGAAGGTGAAAACCCTGTTGCAGCAGGACGATATAAGGAAAGACAAAACCCGCAGGGATCGTTTGCAGAACTACCTGAAAGATACCGAACAGCTACTCCATGACTTCAATGCTGCGGCTGACCACTGTGTATATTTTGATAAGGAAATGCACTGGCTTACTTCCCGCTTTCCAGAGGGTGAGTACAATGATGTTGCGGGGCTTTGTAAGGTGGTGGGGCAAAAGGAAATAGCCACCAATGATTATAGCCTTACGGCAGGGCGGTACGTTGGCGTTGCCCCGCAGGTAGATGATGGTTTTGATTATGAAGAACGCATGGGGGAAATCAAAGTGGAATTGCGAAGCCTGAATGAGGAAGCGGTGGAATTAGCCAATACAATTCAGGAGAACTTAAATGAGCTGGGGTTATGAGTTGGGATTATGCATCGTTAGAAAAATTACCAATAGATATTATTGATGGCGATAGGGGCGTGAACTACCCCAAGTCTGACGAATTTTATGATAATGAATATTGCCTTTTCCTTAATACGGGCAACGTAACTAAGTATGGCTTTGAATTTTCAAAAAATCAATTTATCACAAAGGATAAGGATGAAATATTGAGAAAGGGAAAATTAACCCCAAATGATTCGGTACTCACTACAAGGGGTACTTTGGGAAATGTAGGATTTTATTCAGATAAAATCTCTTACGAGAATATAAGAATCAACTCAGGAATGGTCATCCTTAGAGTCTCTGACCGTTCTAAATTTGAACCAAATTATGTTTATTATACCATTAGGGATTATAATTTCCAGCAACAAATTTCTAATTCAAAGTCAGGTTCTGCACAACCTCAAATACCGATAGGTACTTTAAAAACTCTAAAAATTCATTCTCCCCCTCTCCCCACACAACGCAAAATAGCTTCCATCCTGTCTGCTTATGACGACCTGATAGAGAACAACCTGAAGCGCATCAAGCTATTGGAAGAAGCCGCCCAAAACATCTACAAAGAGTGGTTTGTGCATTTCCGCTTCCCCAACCACGAAAACACTAAGTTTGGCGAGGATGGCCTGCCGAAGGGGTGGGAGAAGGTTACCATTGAAGATTTCTGTGAAGTCAGTGGTGGCGGAACACCATCAACGAAAGAACCGAAATATTGGGACGATGGAAATATTATTTGGTTCTCGCCAACTGACCTATCAAAGAACATATCCCTTGTTCTTCTTGGTAGTGAAAAGAAAATTACGGAAGATGGTCTTAATAATAGTTCCGCTAAATTATTACCGCCAAGAACCATCTTAATGTCAAGTAGAGCAACCATAGGATTATTTGGTATAATCAGTGAACCATGTTCAACTAATCAAGGCTTTATCAATATAATACCTAATAAAGAATGGCAACGGTATTATCTGTTATTCAATCTTATGAATCGCAAACATGAAATTGAAAGAAATGCAACTGGTACTACTTTCAAAGAGATTTCTAAGAAAACCTTCAAAACTATGGAGATACTATCTCCATCACAAACTGTTTGTGAGAAGTTCAATGACTTCACCGAAAAATTACTCAATCAAGTTGAAGTGTTTGAATTTCAAAACAGAAGACTCAAAGAAGCAAGGGATATACTCTTGCCGCGATTAATGAATCAAACAATAGAAGTGTAATGGCACTATCAGCAAATAACATTCATAAAGCAATGCAGGTGAAGCAGGCATTGACGGAATACTTCGATAACAATCCTTCTGTTTCCAATGTTCCCGCCATGGACATGATGCCTTTGTTTGTGAAGAAGGGAATTTTCAACATGGATTATGACCGTTCTGGTCTACCAATAAGAAATTTTTTAAGAGCATTGGATAAGGCCAATTCGTTACATCTAATCCCACACATCAGAGCTGAACGAAAAGTCACAAACACCAATTGGTTTTCCCAGCGAGTCACTACCAATTTGGATGAAACGGAACAGGAGGTTTCAGTACCAAAAGCAACAATATCTAAACCTCAAAAACCCTCACCTTCTTCAAGAACCAATAGCGATGAAGCCTACGTTATTGATCTGTGTGATGAAGTGTTAGAACTGAAAGCATCTCAGCAGCACAAATTCGATTTCCTTGTAGGCGATGCAGGAACAAAGCTTCCTGTGGATGCTTACTACGAGTCGTTAAATTTAGTAGTGGAGTATCGGGAAAAACAACATACTGAACCAGTCAAGCTATTCGACCAAAGACAGACTGTGAGTGGAGTATCCAGAGGTGAGCAACGCCAACTCTACGACCAACGTAGACGTGATGTGTTACCTGAAAATGATATTGAGCTAATCGAAATCTCCTATGAGGACTTCAATTATGACAACAGTAAAAAAATTATCAGGGATAACGAGAAGGACTTAGAAGTGGTCAAAAAGTTATTGGGTAAAGAATGACAATATGATTGACGTTACATCAATATCACCATTGCAATGAGTGAATACTCCGAAGATCGGCTCATCGAGCAAACCTGCATTGACCTGTTCCAGAATCAACTGGGCTGGGAAACAGCCAATGTTTACCAAGGTGAGTCATTCGGATCAGATAGTACATTAGGCAGGGACTCAGAAGCAGATGTCATCCTGAAGACCCGTTTTTTTGCAGCGATCCAGTCACTCAATCCCGACCTTCCGCAACAGGCTTACAACAGTGCCTTTGAAACCATCAATGCAGATTATGCTGCCAAGCCCATAGCAGAAATCAACTTTGAGAAATACCAATTCATTAAAGACGGAATACCTGTCACTTTCAAAAATGATAAGGGAGAAATCATCCGCAACAAGAAGATCAAAGTATTTGATTTTGACACCCCTGAAAACAACCACTTCCTTGCCGTGCAGCAGTTATGGGTGGAAGGTAAATCCAAGCGCAAAAAGCGTCCTGACATCGTTGGTTTTGTTAACGGGCTGCCTCTACTGTTCATTGAGCTAAAAGCACACCACCGCAAGCTAAAGGTGGCCTATGAGGACAACCTGAAAGACTATAAAGCCACTATCCCCAAGCTATTCCATTGCAATGCCTTCATCATTCTGAGCAATGGCTTGGAAAGCAAAATTGGTGCAGTTACCTCCCGTTACGAGCATTTCAACGACTGGAAACGGATTGAGGAAAACGAGGAAGGAAGGGTGAGCTTGGAAACCATCCTTCTCGGTGTATGTGAAAGGAACCGATTCATTGACCTGCTGGAGAATTTCATCATGTTCGATGATTCCGTTGGCTCGGTAATCAAGCTGATCGCCCGCAACCACCAGTTCTTGGGTGTTAACAAAGCCATCAACCACATAAAACTTCAAAACGATAAATATGAAAAGGGAGAAATAACCCTTGCAGAAAAGCAAAAGCTGGGAGTCTTTTGGCACACCCAAGGAAGCGGGAAGTCCTATTCAATGGTGTTCCTATGCCAGAAGATACTCCGCAAAGTTGGCGGCTATACCTTCCTGTTGGTTACCGACCGTCTGGAGCTGGACAAACAGATATACGGAACCTTCTCAGGGGTCGGGGCGGTAAAGGATAAGTCCGCCAGAGCTGATAGCGGGGAAGACCTGCAAAAGTTACTAAAGACCGATACCCGATACATCTTCACCCTCATTCACAAATTCAACTTTGAATACGTTGTTACTGGGCGGGATAATATTATTGTCATTTCAGACGAAGCCCACCGCACACAGGGGGGCAGCTTGGCAGTTAATATGCGGAAGGTGTTACCCAAGGCTTCCTTTATGGGATTCACAGGAACACCCCTTTTCAAAGATGATGAACTAACCAGACGAATCTTTGGTGATTATGTCTCCACTTATGACTTCAAACGATCCATTGAAGATGGGGCAACCGTTCCCCTCTATTATGAGAACAGGGGTGAGAAGTTAAGGTTAGACAATCCCAAAATCAATCAGGAAATAAGGGATGCCATCGAAGCCGCAGAAACAGATAGCGATCAGGAGGAAAAACTAAAGAGATTATTTGCAAGGGATTATCCCATTCTCACTGCTCAAAAGAGGCTGAGAGCCATCGCCAAAGATGTGGTTAAACATTTCAATGGTAGGGGCTATAAAGGCAAAGCAATGTATGTCGCCATTGATAAGGTTACGGCAGTAAAGATGTATGATCTCATCACCGAAGAATGGAAGAAATTCATTGAAGAACAAGGGAAGGAGGTCGAGAAGATTACCGATTTGCAGGAGCAACTCATCAGGCGTAAAGAATGGCAATGGGCGAAAGAAACCGAGGTGGCCGTTGTGGTAAGCCATGAGCAGAACGAAATCGACAAGTTTGAGGCTTGGGGTTTGGACATTGAGCATCACCGCAAGATGATGAACACAAGGGATTTGGAGAAAGAGTTCAAGGACGAAAACAACCCCTTCCGCTTTGTCATTGTCTGCGCCATGTGGATCACAGGATTTGATGTGCCGAGCCTATCCACTATGTACATCGACAAACCGCTCAAGTCACATACCCTGATGCAAACCATAGCCAGAGCCAACAGGATACATGAAGGGAAAAACAACGGTTTAATTGTTGACTATATCGAGACCTACAAGAGCCTTCTGGAAGCTTTGGCAATTTATGCCATCGGAGGCGATAAAGTCGCAGGAGCGGGCGCAGGCGGGGCTACAGAGCCTCCTGTGAAGCCATTAGATGAACTGGTTGCTGATTTAAGAGAAGCTATTAATGCTACCATCGCTTTTTTAAACGATGAGGTCAGTTTTGACATATCTACCATCATTGTTAGCGAGGGCTTTGATAAGCTGGCAGCCATTGCAGCAGGTGTTGAAGCAGTTAAAACAAATGATGAGACAAGGAACAAGTTTGGCGTATTGGCAAGGGAAGTATTCCAGAAGTATAAGGCTCTTATGCCCGACCAAGCCATCCATGATTTTAAAGATGAGCGGGATGCCATCAATGCCATTTATGCTACTATAACAGACGATAGAGACGAGGCTGATGTGACATCCATCGTGAAGCAGGTACAGGATGTAGTTGATAGATCTATCGAGAACCTCAACATGGCATTAGAACCTGTTGAAGGTTACGGTAGCACAGTAGACATTAGTGGCCTTGACTTTAAAAAGATCGAAGAGGAGTTTCTAAAAATCCCGAATAAGAACACAGCGGTTCAGTCACTTAAAGACAGGGTAGAAAAGAAGCTCAATAGAATGCTTGACCAAAACCCCTTGAGGGTGGATTATTATGAGAGGTATCAGAAGATCATTGATGAGTATAATATAGGCAAGGAATACAAGACCATTAAGGAAATCTTTGATCAACTACTTGGCCTGTTCCAAGACCTGTCAGAGGAAGATAAACGGGCAGTCAGGGAAGATGTAACTGAAGATGAGCTAACCGTATTAGATATGCTTGAAAAAGGCAAGAAAATATCTAATCAGGAAAAGGCAACGCTAAAAGAAACAGCCAAGCAACTTCTCGGCAGGTTACTTAGCCAAGAGTTCAAAGTTGAGCATTGGCCTGACAAGGTATCCACCGCTTCAGCCGTCAAGTCTACAATAGACGATGTGCTATTTGAGAAATTGCCTTATCCCACCTATGCCGAGCAAGACATTAGTGAAAAAACAGACCTACTCTTCAACTACTTCAAAATCCGATATGCTGATTATGGTAGTCAATCTGCAGCTTGAATAAGATGAAAGATTTTATAGGGATTGAAACCTACTACGACAATGGTGAAACTGGAGTCACTTAATCTTACGACCAGTGCTGGGAGTATTCCCTTTTATCACGAATGCTTTTGGTAAGTTAAGCTTCTCTACTACCCGCATTGAGTTGGAGT
Source organism: Bacteroidota bacterium (assembly GCA_027592755.1). Lineage (GTDB taxonomy): Bacteria > Bacteroidota > Bacteroidia > Cytophagales > Cyclobacteriaceae > JAJCYL01. The sequence continues at coordinate 43,492 of JAQCLE010000002.1, forward strand.
AGAAGTCGTTGCCTATTTCATCGTTGAATGCTCTGGAGTAATGAGGTTTTAGAACCCCCGCTTGCCCTCCTCTAACCTCTTCAGCCATACCGACAGGTTGTGAGAGATTTGTTCGCTCTCCTGATCCATCTGTTCCTGACTTACTTCTTGTGAATTGATCATCAATGGTTCGCTTTCATCTTCATCAGGTACATCATTTATTGAAGTCGATTTAGGGTTAATGTTTCCTTTAGGCTTAATATTCTTACTATCGATCTTAACAGTGAATGCTTCCCCTGACTCTGAGGCTGATTCATTTTGATCTTTCAACCACTCCTCTTGACTCAAGTACTTTTTGTGCTGCTTTTTCATAATCTGTTTTTTTGTGCGGCCTTGTTTCTAATCCATTCAGATCAAATCCCTTCCAAGAATACTCCTTTCCTCACCCGTGAATAGGTATATAAAGCTACTGAGTAGTTCTTTCATTCTTAGAGTCTCTGTTTTTTAATTACATAATTCCCTTATTGAATCATAAGCATCATCATAGCCTAATTCTCCAGCTTTTGATAGATCAAGGCAACCACCGTTTTTATCTCCTAAATGATATTTAGCCTCACCTCTATTGTTATAAGCAGACGCATACTTAGGATCTAACTCTATTGCTTTGGTGTAGTCTTGTATTGCTCCTCGGTAGTCTCCTAAATTATATTTAGCAATACCTCTATTGAAATAAGCCAATGCATATTCAGGATTTAACTCAATTGCTTTACTGTAGTCTTGTATTGCTCCTCTGTAGTCTTCTAATTCACCTTTAGCATAGCCTCTGCTGCCATAATAATATGCTTCCTTAGGATCTAACTCTATTGCTTTGGTGTAGTCCTGTATTGCTCCATAGTAGTCTTCCAATTTCTCTTTAGTATTACCTCTACTCCAATAAGCAAACGCATCCTTAGGATCTATTGCTTTACTATTTTTTGCAGGTATTCCTTCTTTATTGTCTTTAGGTATATCTCCTTCCGAAGTCACCATACAGAAATCGATCATATTTTCGTGAAACTCACCATCCGTGAACCCCAAATCGTTAAGATCATCGAAACCTACCCCGTATTTCACATATTGTGAATGGAGACATTTGCAATAATCGGCTCCTTTTATTTGATCCGAATAAGCCTCAATCTGCTTGTTGCAGGTTAGAACAAAAACGTCTTCAAATGAGGCCATCAACTTAGCCCCCTTATCGGAAAACTTCATCTGTGAAAAGAAGGCAGGTAGGCATTGACGAGCCATTTGATATCCAGTCTCAAAGTTATCTCCACCATCTTTTAAATAACGCTCGTAGCTACAATCATAAAAGCCAGAAGGAAGATATTCAATATTGTATTTTTCAAGAAACAAAGCTGTTAGACCGTTTCTAAAATCTGCTTTTGGGTCTTTCTGACAATAAGCCTGTGAGATTGACGTAAGCAAGAGCATCCAGAATAATAAAGAACGGTAGGTATGCATGGTAATTATTTCAGTACGCTTAATCCTATACAATATACGAAAAGTCCTCCAACCGTATCGAGTGGAATCAGGTAATTTCTTTCTTCAAAATGCCCTTGAACGGCCTCCAGTAATTGATCCGCAAAGGACAGTTTCTCTACTCAACGTAGGAGATTTGATGGTGAGACTCGGTAAGCAAAAGCCTTTTTAGTGTGTGAAAAACAATTACCTGATATGCCTTTTTTTATAGTGTGCCTAAACTCCCTTTTTATAGCCGTTCAATACGGTGGAATCTCTTCCTCATTAGAGGATGGGCTGTTAGTAGGCTCATTTGTTCCCGTATTTAGTACGGTTTTATCCAAGTTTAGCCAATAATGAATAGTACAATGATTAAAGTGCTTGCCCACACAGGCAGGTTTAGCAAAGGAAATGTAACAGCTACAATCTGAATGACCAGCCACGCTACTATCGCATAGGTGATGGCTACCTTATAGACATTACGTCTTTTGAGCTCGTGGAAGAAGGTTGGTTTGCGCATTGGTTTAAAGATAGGATTTTCTTCAGTAATCTGAGAATCAATTACAGGAGGGGATTCCACTACACTAATCCATTATCAGGGTCTCCCCTAAAACGATCAGGGTGTCGGCTAACTAATATTAAAGGTATCTAAGGTCATTTGAGCTACTAAGGCATCACCCTGAACCATTTACCACCCACTAAGATTGTTCTATAATACGGGGTACTGTTCTTAGTCAATGACAGGCTCAATGACGCCTTATTAGGGTTTGTGTTGCATTATCTTTTGTTAGATGACTCTTTACTCATTTAGAAATAATAATGCCTCCCTAAACAACTGTTCCAACCCCTTAAGTCTCCTCATCAACCCTTTTCACAGGGGTAGCGGTGTACTGGTGAAAGCTGTCCATCATTTGGTTGAATGCAGGATTGTAGGTGTTGTTTTCACCAAATTGAGTGATAGAATCATCGATAACCTTCAGGGCATATCCAATATCTCTTACGTTATTTGACTCACCAGCTTTAGTAATCAATTGTGTTACAAGCACGACCCTTGCCGAATGCGCCTGATACAGATAATCCTTGTCGAGTTCCGCTTGTGTTCTTTCATTTTTCTGGCGAAGTATCGCCACTCCTGCTTGATGGCCGTTGTCTATCGTCTGATAGGTATCCCTCCAATGCTCCAAGGTCTTCCTTGGAATTTTAGTTTCCTCCGCTGTCTTCTTAACATTATTAGCATTTCTGTTCAATGCAGTAAGGGCTATTGCCACTTCCCTCTCTGAATATGTTCTTGTATTAGGCATTTATCCTATCTATCTATATTTCTATCTAATCTTATCTATTGGATACTAATAGGGGATATAGAAGCTTCTCCCAAAATCCCTTTGTTTGATCAATTGATTCGTGTTTTCAAGCCATTTATAGCCTTGCAGTGCCTCTTTCTCTGCGTTAAGTGCTATCTGCTCATTAATAGTCAAAAGATTGACATACGGCTTTAATTCATAGATTTTGACTAAATCTTCTTTGAATTGGTTCGATAACAAAACTGCGGGGGGAGCATTGAAATAGGAAGGCAGGCATTGAGTCTGCCTTTTTTTATTACTTCAACTAAACAAGGTAGTTTCGCAAAAAATATCCTGTTTCATTCAAATTCGGATGAAATTGTTTTATTAGCTCAATGAAAATCTTTCAATGCGGTCATTGTGATCATCCATTGTTTTTTGAAAATAACAAATGTGAAAATTGCGGGCATTTGTCTGGTTACCGGGACCGTGATCGTCAGATGCTCACCTTTGATTCGTCGGGTTCTTCTCTAATTTCTGATCGGGAGAAAATCCACTACAAGTATTGCAAAAACAAAGCACACAGAGTTTGCAATTGGCTTCTTGAAAAGGAAGATCCACATGATTATTGCAGGGCATGTCAACTCAATCGTACCGTGCCTAATCTTGCTGAGGCAGAAAATTTTGAAAAGTGGCAAAATTTGGAAGTTGCAAAACATCGATTGATCTACCAGCTTCAAAAAATTGGGTTGGCGCTACCAAGTAAGATGATTAGCGAAGAAGGGTTATGTTTCGACTTTATCGCCAAACAAAATAATCCCAATATCATGACAGGTCATGACAGTGGAGTGATTACGATTCTCCTGCAGGAGGCAGATTCTGTTCTACGAGAGCAAATGCGAAAGCAACTCATTGAGCCTTATCGTACACTCATAGGACACTTGAGACATGAAGTAGGCCATTATTTCTGGGAACGATTAGTTGCAACCAATCCTAATACGACAGGGGAGTTCAGGGCCATTTTTGGAGATGAACAGGAGAATTATGCTGATGCTTTGCAAAGGTATTATAAGGAAGGTGCACCTGTGAATTGGCATGACTCATTTATTAGTAAGTACGCCTCTGCACATCCCTGGGAGGATTGGGCTGAGACCTGGGCGCATTACCTCCATATCATGGATATGCTTGAAACCGCTCATTTTTTTGGTTTGAAAGTCGACCCCGTAGAGGTCTTGAAAGGTATGAAGACCGAGGTCACTTTCGATCCGTATGGCATTGAAGATTTCGATAAAATCATCCGTACCTGCGTACCACTGTCATTTGCGGTGAATAGCATCAATCGGGCGATGGGTGTTCCTGATGTTTATCCCTTCGTGATTACTTCGGCCGTAGTGGTCAAAATGAAGTTTATTCATCGATTACTGGTATCAAGTCACTAATGTCGGGAGTATGGTTATTGGACTAAAAGCCCTGCCGTTTGAGTAACTTGTGGTTGTCTTACAAGCTTGATTACCATTTTGGTTACGCTACTCATCACTAAATTAGATGAACTCAAGAAGAAAATTTTTAAAGACAAGTTTGTTGGGTGTTGCAGCAACTACCCTTCCTGGTCCCTTGGTTGTTCAATCTTCTGAAAAACCACCCAGAGTACTGATCCTTGGCGATTCGATTTCCATAGGATATTTTCCTTTTGTCAGGGAGATGATGAATGAAATAGCCCTGGTTAGCAGACCTTTCAGTCCGGATGGGAGCCCCGAAAACTGCCAGGGAACAACAAATGGAGTTGTAACTATCGATCGTTGGATCGGCCAGACAAAATGGGACATCATTCATTTTAATTTCGGTTTACATGATATCAAACATGTAAATCCCGAAACCGGTGAAGACAGCCGTGATTCTAATGACCCTCATCAGGCTGATTTAAAACAATATAAAATGAACCTGACGGAGATCGTTAAAAAGCTTAAGAATACAGGTGCTCAATTGATTTTCGCAACAACTACCCCTTACCCCGACACCGTGATTTCACCTATGCGTTTGCCGGGTATGTCGGCGAAATACAACAAGGTGGCTAAAAAAATCATGAAAAGAAATGGTGTAGTAATCAATGATTTATATGGTCTTGTATTACCTCAAATGAGGGAATTACAACTTGAAAACAATGTACATTTTACAGAAGGTGGTTACATTGTACTTGGAAAACGGGTAACTGATGAAATCCTGAAATTATTATGATGATGAAAGTTTACCACCTGATCCTTGCGTTTACCCTGGCATTTGTATCCTGTCAACGGTCTTCCAGTTCTTCAGAAAAGATCTCCAGTTCAGATAGTACTTCCGTACCATTTCCTTCTGAACTCGTTGATTTTTCTCCCATTTCAGAAAACCCTGTTTTTACCGGAACCGGTGAAGCCACCTGGGATCAACGAATTCGAGAAAGGGGCTATATCCTAAAGGAGGGTAACATTTATCATATGTGGTATACCGGCTATCCCCAAACTGAGGATCGAACATTATTTCTTGGTTATGCTACGTCGAATGATGGCATTGCATGGACACGTTACATTGATAATCCTATTTTTGATAAGAGCTGGACCGAAGATATGATGGTGCTAAAATTGGACGGTATCTACAACATGTTCGCCGAAGGCCGAAACGACATAGCTCATAGGCTCACGTCTACTGATCGTATTAACTGGACCGATCATGGCCCATTGGATATCAGGTATACCGATGGTTCGCCTTTGAGTGAAGGACCCTATGGTACCCCAACGGCATGATATGAGAATAATACCTGGTATTTATTTTATGAACGTAGTGATCTTGGTATTTGGATGGCTACCTCCAAAAATCTTGAGGAATGGATAAATGTCCAGGATGACCCCATTATTGAAATGGGCCCTGAGGTATACGATCAGTATGGTTTGGCGGTAAATCAGATAATCAAATACAAAGGATGGTATTATGCCTACTATCATGGCACTGCTTTAGAAGACTGGAGCGAATGGTCTACTAATGTCGCGGCCTCCAAAGACCTCGTTAGATGGATAAAGTATGAAGGAAATCCAATTATGGGCGATAACAAATCCAGCGGCATTTTGGTACATGATGGTAAGCAATTTCGTTTGTATACGATGCATGATAAGGTGGCATTACATTTTCCTAAATCAAATCAAAACACCGAGAAGTAGAATTTTCAGGATCAAATTGGTCTGGACATATTGATTTTTTGTATTTTCATTTTATATTTATGATATATAAATATATTTGAGATGACAACATTTACTTCATCACTTCCTAAAAACCTTTTGACTCGCCTTGATCAAGCTTCAAAAAAACTAAATCTTCCTAAAAACCGGCTGATTGAGAAGGCATTAAGTATTTATCTTGATCAGCTGAACAGGGCTGAGTATGTAGCTTCCTATAAGCTTGCAGGCCATGATAATGCAATAATGTCAATCGCTGAGGAAGGTATGACGGACTATATGACCCAACTTTCCGAAGAGAATGAAGCAAGGTGAGATTTGGGAGTTATACCTCGATCCCGATCAGGGAAGCGAACAATCCGGAAGACAACCGGTTCTGATTATAAGTGGAGACTTGTTGAATAAATTTCTTCAAGTAGTTATAGTTTGTCCTCTGACTACCAAAGTTAAAAATTACAAAGGTAACCTTGTACTGGTACCTGATGACAAGAATAACCTGAAGCGAAAATCAGAAGTGATGACTTTTCACATCAGATCAGTTGCTAAAACCCGACTCAAAAATAAAATAGGTGACATAACCAAAGAGCAGCTTAATCTTCTCAAGCAAGGTTTAGATGACATTCTGAGATATTGAATGCAGATTATTCAATTCATGATCTAATTTTCTGAAAAAGAGTAAAACTTCCTCGGCATTGGTTTTAACCTTTGTCGAGGTGCTATTAGCTATTAATATTGCATCTTCCCTATGGCACTCAATCTAAAGGATATTCAAGCCCCCATTGCTTTTGAGATGAAGGAATTTGAAAAAAAATTCCGGGAGTCTATGAAAAGCAATGTCCTCTTACTCGATAAGATCATGACCTATATCGTGAAGAGAAAGGGGAAACAAATGCGCCCAATGTTTGTTTTTTTGAGCGCAGGGGTGACAGGCAACATTTCCGAAGCTACCTATCGTGGAGCTTCTTTAATTGAACTCCTGCATACTGCAACCCTGGTACATGATGATGTGGTGGACGATGCCAGCTACCGAAGAGGTTTCTTTTCAATTAATGCGCTCTGGAAAAATAAAATTGCAGTTTTGGTAGGAGACTATCTCTTATCAAAAGGTCTCCTGCTATCTGTCCACAACAAGGATTTTAATTTGCTAAGTATCGTATCTGATGCTGTAAGGGAAATGAGTGAGGGGGAACTCCTTCAAATAGAAAAGGCCAAGAAGCTAGATATTACTGAAGACATTTATTTTGAAATCATAAGACAAAAAACAGCAAGTCTCATCGCGTCATGTTGCAAAGTAGGGGCATCTTCTGCTGGAGCGGATGATGAAGGAATTCAAAAAATGGGGCAGTTTGGTGAAAAAGTAGGCATTGCATTTCAAATCAAAGATGATCTTTTTGACTACGGTGCTGACGAAATTGGGAAACCACTGGGCATCGATATAAAGGAAAAGAAGATGACCCTTCCTTTGATTTATGCACTTAAGAATTCATCGTGGATTGATAAAAAGAGAATTATTAGAATTATTAAAAAGGATAATCACAAACCGAAAAAAGTCCAGGAAGTCATTGAATTTGTAAAAGATTCCGGGGGCATTGAATATGCCACAACGATGATGGAAGAATATCATGCCGATGCAATTAGTATTCTGAAACAATTTAAGGAATCTCCTTTTCGCACTTCTCTAGAAGATATGGTCCGCTTTACCGTGGATCGTTCTAAATAATCTAAAACTTTTTAGGGGGATTGTCTTTTCTACTGGCCTTCATAGAACGAAAAATAGAGTTTTACGATAATCTAATTACTTGATGTTCAAGTAATTCAAGTTTTCTAACTTTGCGACTCAAATCATTGATATGTGGAAGGAAAAAGGCCAACAACTGGTTTATAATCTGCTAAATCCTGTAATTAATCGGCTTGTAAAAAATAAGGTGAGCCCGAATACCATTACGACTATTGGTCTTGTGATAAATATCATCGGAGCGATTGTTTTTATAATTGGCGCTGAATATGCCCAAAGAACAGAATTGGTTTATGTAGGTTGGGGAGGCGCTCTCATTTTATTTGGCGGACTTTTTGATATGATTGATGGTCGCCTTGCCAGGGTGGGAGGATTATCTTCGAAATTTGGCGCTTTTTATGATTCCGTTTTGGATAGGTACAGTGAGCTTATTATGTTTTTTGGAATAAATTATTATCTCATTTCACACGATTATTTTTTCAGTTCAATGTTTGCTTTTCTCGCATTGGTTGGCTCTCTGATGGTGAGTTATACCCGAGCGAGAGCTGAAGCTTTGGGAGTAAGTTGCAGTGTTGGTTTCATGCAGCGGCCTGAGCGGGTAATAATTATAGGACTTTCTGCAATACTCACTGGTATTGTGGCGTCTTTCACCGGAGGTGATTACAGGGTGTATTCTGAAATAGTCGATTATCCCGTCTTTGAACCTATTTTTGTCTTTATTCTGCCCCTGGCTTTTGTAGCAATCATGGCAAATATTACAGCTGTGAAACGACTTATTCATTCATGGCAGGAATTTAAGAAATTAGATAAAAAAGAATTTGCTTAAAATCAACTATGAAAAATAAGGGTCAATTCCTTCTATTGATTGTAATCCTATTGCCCCTGGATTTTTTAGCCAGTCAATCCGATGACCCGGGCACAATCCGGGCACGATACGGATTCCCCACTCCTCCTGATACAGAAACGAGCCTTTTTTATTTACAGCGTTCTCAGAATGCCAACACCATTCAATACGACATTAAACTTCAGGCAGATGGCACAATTAATTCTCATGATCCGATTGATGTTTATTGGTTACGATACAATGGAAAGGGTGAAAAACGCTCCTTGAAATGGGCAGAACGAAACATGGCCTACGGAGTTCGACATAAGAAATTGAGTAAAGGTGTTTTTGAAATTGAAATGATAGCTTATGATGACCGCCCGATTATGGTTTATCAAAAGGCCAATGGTGAAATTGACGCGAAGATGAAAATCAATGGTAAAACAGTTCGTTTCAAGAGTATTTTCATTGATATGGTAGAAAATGGCTGGTTTCCTACCATTAAATCAATTGAGCTATTTGGGCAAGACATGCAAACTGGTGAAGAAGTATATGAGCGATTTAACCCATAAAAGAATTAACGATGGCTAAACATTTTGTGTCGGACAAAGATGAATCTGTTAGGATGTTTAAAAGCGGGTTCATGGAGGCTTTTTCCAAGGTACATTTTTCAGTTCCACTGTTTTTATATCTTCCAGTGATAAGCTATCTCCTCTACTTGTCACTTGCCGAGTATGGTCTGACCATTCTAACAACAGCTGGTTATTTTGTCTTAGGTATTTTTATTTGGTCGATTACAGAGTATCTACTCCATCGCTTCGTATTTCATTATCACCCAACAACCAAATGGGGTCAACGCATCCATTTCATCATGCACGGTGTTCATCATGACTACCCAAACGACTCATTTAGGTTAGTATTACCACCAAGTGTTAGTGTTCCTTTGGCATTTCTTTTCTTTTTTCTATTCAAGGCAGTCGCTGGAAATTTTCTTGTAGCTCCCTTATTTGCAGGTTTCGGTTTAGGCTATTTGTTTTATGATATCAGTCACTACGCTATTCATCACTTTAAAATCGATAATAAACTTTGGACGATTTTGAAAGAGCACCATATGCGACATCATTATGTTGATCCTGATCATGGTTATGGCGTGAGTTCTACAATTTGGGACCATGTAATGGGTACCATGTTTAAATCTGAAAAAAAGGAAAAAGTCAGTAGCTAGCTGATCAAATTGAAATTGTTTCAACACCATTGGAAATCCATAACGTTACCACTCAAAAAATTCGATATTTACCGGGATTGTAGGAAGTTTAATTGAATTACTTACTTGTCTACTAATGCTGGAATGAGATATTTGCCATATCATAATCCAAGTCATGAGTAACAAATTTTTAAGCCTCACCAATCTAAATTTCCTGCTCTTCGAAGTTCATCAGTTAGAGCGCTTTCTCAAGCATCATTATTATAGTCACCAAGACAAAGAAGCAGTTGACATGATGATTTTGAGCGCCATGAAGATTGCTGAAAAGCACTTACACCCCTATTTAAAGGAAATGGACAGGCAACAACCTGAACTCAAAAATGGAGAGGTAATTAGCCATAAGCAAATCAAAAAGATTACCAGCGTATTTGGAGAAAGCGGATGGTACAGTGCAACAATCTCTTTGGATGAGGGCGGATTGCAAATACCACACCTGGTAGATAGTGCTGCCAATCTGATCTTTATGGCTGCAAATAACGGCACTTATGGCTTTACGGGGTTGAATGCAGGAGTTTCTAACCTGATCTTGAAATTTGCTTCTAATGAATTGAAGGAGAAATTCGTTCCTAATCTGCACATAGGGAAATGGCAGGGTACCATGGCACTCACTGAACCACAAGCTGGAAGTTCCCTGGGCGATATCAGTTCAAGTGCCAGCAGAACATCAGAGGAGGGTGAATTCAAAATCAAGGGACAGAAGGTCTTTATATCGGCCGGAGATTTGCAGCATCCTGAAAATATTGTACATATGGTGCTGGCTCGCATTGAAGGCGAACCAGAGGGAACAAAAGGAATATCAATGTTTATTGTTCCAAAGTTTAGATTCGAAAAAACAAAATTAGTTTCCAATGATGTAAAAACGGTAGGGATCTTTCATAAAATGGGGCAAAAGGCCACTCCTACTGTCCATCTCGCTTTCGGGGAAAAGAAAAATTGCATCGGATATTTAGTTGGCGAGCCAAATGAGGGTCTTAGCTATATGTTCGAACTTATGAACGAAGCCAGGATTTCTGTAGGAATTGGGGCCGCCGGAATGGCTTCTGCGGCATATTATATGGCGCTTGAATATGCAAACGAACGCTCACAGGGAAGAGTCGCAGAAGCAAAAGATAGTGTTGATCAGGTTAGCATAATTGATCATGCTGATGTGAAGCGAATGCTACTGAAGCAAAAAAGCATTTTTGAAGGTTGCATGAGTCTTATCTTGCAAGCTGCCGCTTATGCGGACCAGGTTAAAACAAAAGAAGGCGACCTGCGAGATCATTATCAACTGTTGCTCGATTTGCTCACGCCGGTTGTCAAAACATATCCGTCAGAGAAAGGAATTGAATCTGTTAGCGAGGCGTTGCAATGTTTTGGTGGCTACGGGTATTGTGAAGACTTTTCAGTCGAACAATTATATAGAGATATTCGAATAACCCCAATTTATGAAGGAACAACCGGAATTCAATCTTTGGATTTACTTGGCCGCAAAGTGCTGTTGAAAAATGGAAAAGGGATGCAGCTCTTATCCAAAGAATTTGAATTTACCCTTAGAGATGCAAGCCAGTTTGAAGAACTTAATGAAATCACTGCCATTTTTGACGCGGGAGCGGATGAATTGAAGAAAGTTACTCAGCATCTATTGGCCTTCGCCATGAGGAATAAGATAGACAGATATTTGGCTGATGCTTCCGTTTATATGGAGTTATTCGGTTTGGTTTGTGTAGGATGGCAATGGTTGAAACAGGGGGTTGTTATTACGGATGCCTGTCGTACAAATGTCGAAAACCTGGAAAATCCTTTCTACCTCGGCAAAATTCAAACAATGAAGTATTTCTTCAACTATGAATTTCCCAAAACCCACAGTTTGTCGTCAACACTGAAATCAGATCACGACATCACATTGCTAACCGATAAAAGCTGGTTGGAGTAAATCTTTATCCACGGATAAAATATTATCTCAATTGAATATGAGAATAGAAGTAACCTCGGACCAAAATGCTTTGACGAACACCATCATCATTCCATTGGTGAAGAACGATGAGTTGAGCAATAATCTGAAATATATTAGCCAAAGTCTTGGATTAAATCCCGATATGGTGCATCGGGATTTCACAGGAGAAAAGCATGAGGTTTTTAACTCTCATTTCAATAATGGGAGTGCAGGACGTGTTATTATATTGGGCCTGGGAAGTGACAATATTGCCAAGAACTGCTTTAGGGCTGTTGAGTTGTTTATATTGAATAACAGAGAGAAAATAGAGAAAAGCATCAGTTTTAATCTATCATATCTGCACCCAAACGATTTAATAAGGTTGCTTGAAGAATCGGTAAAAGGTGTCATTCTCGGCAGTTATAATCTTGGTCTATATAAGACAAAGAGAGAGCAACACGTATTTGACCTCACTATTTGTGCAAATGGAGATAATCTTGAAGAAATAGCCAGGAATTCACAAGTTGTCGCGGAGACACAGGTGAGGGTGAGAGATCTGGTAAATGCTTCATCAAGCAATCTTACACCAGCCAGATTGGGTGTTTGGGCTGCTGCTTCGGGAAAGGAATTCGGTTTTGACGTGACCGTATTGAGTAAGGATCAAATAATCAAGGAAAATCTCAATGCTTTACTTGCTGTCAATCAGGGAAGCGCTTTACCTCCGAGTTTTATCATTAGTGAGTATAAAGGAAAGGGTGCTCAAGTCACAGTCGGCCTTGTAGGAAAAGGCGTCACTTTTGATACGGGAGGAATATCAATCAAGGGTTCCAAGGATATGCATGATATGAAAAGTGATATGGCAGGGGCAGCTGCCGTACTCGGGATAATAGAGGTTGCAGCAAAACTTGAATTGGCTGTTCATATTGTTGCCGTGGTGCCTTCAACCGAAAACGCCGTTGATGCCAACTCAGTGAAACCCGGGGATATTATTCATTCTCATTCCGGAAAAACAATTGAGGTGATAGATACTGATGCAGAAGGTAGATTGATCTTAGCTGATGCACTCTCCTATATTACGACAAAGTATAAACCAGACGTGCTGATAGATTTTGCGACTTTAACCGGGAGTATTATTGGGACTTTGGGCTATCATGCTGCGGGGCTTTTTGCAAACAATAAATTGCTTGAAACCCAATTGATTGATTCATCATTGTCATCCGGAGAAAAGGTTTGGCCTATGCCGCTGTGGAGCGACTATGAAGAGGATTTGGAGTCAGATGTAGCTGATATCAAAAACTACAGTGGCAAGCCTCTGGCCGGGGCAATTACTGCAGCTAAATTTCTTGAAGTGTTTATCAATGGCCATCTGAATTGGGCACATATTGATATAGCTGGAACGGCCTTTAAGGAATCTCCCATGTGTAAGCATAAAAATGCTACAGCTTATGGTGTGGAACTCATACTTGATTTCATTGAAAGTAACCTCTCAAGAGATCGGAGATAATCTTTGGTAAACAAGCGTCCTGGCGAAGGCATTTTCAAAAGAGGGCAAAGGAGTTGCCAAATTAAACAGTCATGATCTCTTTTTCCTTTGATTCAAGTAGATCATCAATCTTCTTAATGTATTGACTGGTTAATTCCTGGACTTGATCTTCTGCTCTTTTCACATCATCTTCTGAGACATTTTCCTTGAGGAGTTTTTTCAATTGGTCCATGGTATGCTTGCGATCATTCCTAACACTGATACGGCCGTTCTCTGCTTCATTTTTGGCATGTTTAACCAATTGTAACCTTCTTTCTTCAGTTAATGGCGGAATATTAATACGGATCATTTCTCCATCGTTTTGAGGATTAAGACCAAGATCACTATTGATGATGGCTCTCTCGATATCCTGCATCAGTGTTTTTTCCCAAGGTTTAATAGCCAATGTTCTGGCATCCGGCGTGTTGACTGTAGCGACCTGATCAATTGGCGTTGAATTTCCATAATAGCTTACCATGATTCCGTCAAGCATGTTTGGCATGGCCTTACCCGCCCGGATTTTGCTAAATTCGGAAATCGTATGATTAACTGCCTTGAGCATCATTTCTTTTGCCTCTTCCAAATAAAATTCAATTTCTTCCATCTGTTTACTACTTAGGTAATTAGGGTGCCTACATTGTTGCCAGTAACAATTTGATGAAGGTTACCCGGTTTGTTCATGTCAAAAACGATAATTGGAAGTTTATTTTCCTGGCAAAGGGTAAATGCGGTCATGTCCATAACATTCAACCCTTTCTCATATACTTCCTGAAATGTGATCCTTGAAAATCTTTCTGCATCAGGGTTCTTTTCCGGATCGGAGGAATAGACACCATCGACACGCGTTCCCTTCAACACCACTTGGGCCTCAATCTCGATGGCTCTCAAGCTAGCTGTAGAATCCGTCGTGAAATATGGATTACCTATGCCTGCACCAAAGATTACAATACGGCCTTTTTCCAGGTGACGAATGGCTCGCCTTCGTATGAAAGGCTCACAAACTTGTTCCATAGCTATACCAGACATAAGTCTCGTGTATTGGCCAACCTGTTCCAAAGCACTTTGTAGTGCCATTCCGTTGATTACCGTAGCAAGCATCCCCATATAATCACCCTGGACCCTATCGATACCTGAACTTTCAGCCTGTACGCCTCTGAAAATATTTCCACCCCCAATGACAATAGCTATTTCGATCCCCAACTCTCGGACTTTCATGATCTCAATGGCATACTGCTCCAACCTCACGGCATCTATTCCATAATTTTTAGATCCCATAAGGGCTTCCCCGCTTAGCTTAAGAAGAATTCTTTTGTATTTCATAGGGAAGTCGTCTTCGGTCATTCTGACAAATATAGGGATGAATTGTTATTGTGTGAATTTCATATAGCCAGATTAAAGGTAAAGAGACAAGATTAGTTGCAACTACATAGGCCCAATGCTTTTCAGAAGAATAGAGATGATTTAAATCTTGCTTAATAGTTGGTCGGTACTTAGTTCAAATCTTAAAAGATTTTATACACTCACATGGCCAGTTACTCGGGAGATTATTTCATGGATAATGAAAACTGCATGAAGGGATACCAGGCTTCATTGTCAGGAGAATATTCTCCTTTCTCAGTCCAGATACCATCTTTAATATTGGAAGTGTACCTGATTGTTGATCCATTTCCTGTTTCAAACCACCATTTCAACTTCCCATCTCCAATAATTTCCAAACTAGCTTCTGTTTTCATTCCGTTCGCAAGAAAAGCATTCATTTTATACTCATTAGTCTGAAGTTGGTAAGAGATAATCCCAAGGGCATCGTGAATGACTTTTCCGTCCGTATTTTTTCCTGTTCCTCTGGCAACCAAAACAGAACCATTCAAATCGTAGTAGATCTCTTCATTTTGGTTGAATTCCGACTTCACACCTCCCTGATTGATGATCCAACCAGTGCCTTTCCAGCTGCCCACCATAAAAGATAGGTCTTGCATTTGCTGATTGAAATTTTCGTTCTCGTTCTGGGCATGTCCGTAGTATGCCTGAAAAATTATTGTGATAATAATGACTGTTCTCATAATTAAGTTGTTAACTTAAACCACTCTATTATATAAACTATAAATTCAAAAAAATTATTGGATGTATTGTTTCAGTGCATCTACATACATCTCAAATGCTTTTATTCCCTGCTTGGTAATACTGCATGTTGTCACTGGTTTCTTGCCCCTGAAAGATTTGCTCACACTGATATAACCTGCCGATGAAAGTTTGTCCAGTTGGACACTTAAGTTACCCGCGGTTGCCCCGGTTTTCTCTTTAATGAAAACAAACTCCGCCGAATCAACACCTATCAATAGAGACATTACTGCCAGGCGATGCTGAGAGTGTAGTAAAGGATCAAGCCTCTTAAAATCACTCATTTTCTATCCTCTTAAGTAAATATCCTGGGATCAAATACCCAATGAACAGACCGATACCGGCTATCAGGTACTGATCTTGCACCGAAACACTGAAAGCTACAACCGCAACAGCCCAAAGCCAGATGCCACCAAAAATTAAGGGCTTGAATCGCAGCATAGTGCCACTTATATAAGTTCCGAGACCTGATAGAAGCAATATCACCGCATTGTGGTTGAAACTGAGTTTTGACATAAATGCGAGGACCGTTATGATGAGGACGAAAATTCCAGTCCACAAATGACCATAAATCCTATCGTAGTGACTAACAACCCGGGCATTTCTATCTTGCCTAATGCCATAGATTATTGTTGCTATCAAGGCCGGAATTGTTAAAAACCAAACGACAAACGGGTAAGGATAAAGGTCCAGTTTGTCTATGAGGTAATGTCCCAAATTTGCAAGCATAATCACCCATCCCCATAACAGAAAATAGAAGCTGCCACCTTTAGCAACGTTTTGTTTTGCCTGGACAATCATTTCTGAAATCAACGCCAGGTGTTCTTCTTTTGTTAGCTCTACATTTTTCATAATTTTTATTATTTCATGCTATAATTGATGCAATTATAAAGTAGTTTATAAAATAAACCAAATATTGAATGCAACTATTCCTTATGGATTTTTGTATTGAAGGAAATCATAGTTTAAATAACTTGAAAAATGGATAGAAAAGAATTCATAAAGAATGTTTCAAATGCAATGTTTATTGGTATACCTGTCTACTCAGTTTTGAGTTGTTCCGGTTCAGATGATGATGACGATGATATGGCTCCTGATGTAGTATCGACAGATTGTATAGCTAATGGTACATCCAGTAATATTGGTTCAAATCACGGGCACGCCTTAATTGTCTCCAAAGCCGATGTTGAAGCTGGGATTGATAAAGAATACAGTATTCAGGGAACTTCATCTCATAACCATGCGGTTATGGTATTGGCAACTCATTTTACAACTTTGAAAAGCAATAAGGCTGTAACAATAGATTCAACATCCGGTGGTGGACATGCACATTCTGTTACGATTTCATGCGCTTGAGTAAGAAATACCTGTGCATTGCCAATATTTATTATAGGAGACTGTTATTGTCAGTTTGCTTTATTTTATACTTGATTAGTTCTCCTATCAATTTTGCTCTCTGAAGTGCTTCGGTAGCTTTTGTCCCTAAAAAATTTGCTTTAAGGGTGCTCTCCCAATGAATAAGCCATCTTTGAAAATGCTCAGGTTTAAGTGATACCTTCTTATTTAATTCAATGTGTATTAACATTGGGTTGCCTTTATATTTCATTTGACCCAATAAAGTAGTTTCCCAAAAATCACACATAACAGGTATATGCTTTTCGAAATCTAATTGTATCCGTTCAGTAAAAACATAACCTATTTCCGGATCGTCAATCACCTTGCTATAAAACTCATTGACAAGCAATTCAATGTCTTCTCTACTTCGTAGGTCATTCATAAGTGGTATTTAGAATATAAGATCTGTTAATCATCACTAAAAATTGCCATATTACATTTTTTGAATGAACAATCGAGGTTGAATTTAATTTATTGATAGCTTAAGATTCAAACCATGGATCCGATTTTTATCATATTAATTGGAATAGCAGTTGTTCTGTTTTGCATTATTGTTTTAAAGCTACACGCTGTCATTTCACTTCTATTGGCCGGGTTAATCACAGGTTTAATTACCTCGCCAGAACTGATCTATAATTTCGCTATTCATCAGGGTTTGGCTGAGAGTCAGGCGCAATCAATGTCCAATCAGTTAATCGGAAAGCGGCTGGCCTTAGCTTTCGGAAATACCACTGGTAAAATTGGGATTTTAATAGCAATGGCATCTATTATTGGTGCCTGCCTGATGAGGAGTGGAGGAGCAGAACGAATTATTAGGAGCCTTCTAAAGTTATTCGGAGAGAAAAATGCATCCCTGGCGTTTCTTACCGGGAGCTTTACACTTGCCATACCGGTATTTTTCGATACTGTTTTTTATTTAATGGTTCCACTGATAAAGTCGATTAGCGTACGCAATCCTAAAAAATTCAGTCTTTATATAATGGCAGTTGCTGGTGCAGCTGTTATGGCACATTCATTAGTTCCACCCACACCCGGACCATTATTCGTAGCTGAAGAAATGGGAATCGACCTTGGGGTAATGATTTTGGCGGGGTTGGTGATTGGGAGCATAACAGTGGCTTGTGGCTATTTATATGCACTTTGGGCAAGTCCCAGGTGGGATTTACCAATGCGAGACACTCCGGATATCAGTGTGGAGGAATTAAAAGAATTTTCAGAAAAGAAAATTGAGGAACTGCCTGGTTTAGGATTTTCAGTCCTTCCGATCTTGTTACCCTTGTCCCTGATTACTGGTAATACGTTTCTGAATATGGTTATTGACAAAGGAAATGCCAGTATTCTGGAGGATAAGCTGTTAACAGTGTTCTCCGTTTTAGGTGATGCGAATATCGCCCTGGCGATATCGGCCGTAATCGGAATAATCTTGCTTTGGACCAGGTTGAAAAATGTTAAAAAGCTTCAGAAATTCATCTCCGAAGCCTTGATGAGTGGTGGTATGATTATACTAATTACAGCTTCTGGTGGAGCATTTGGACAGATGCTTCAACAGACTGGTATTGGAATTAGAGTTGAACAGATTGCTCTTAATTATCAAATGGCTATTCTTCCGCTGGCCTTTCTGGTTACAGCTGTTGTAAGAACGGCCCAAGGATCGGCTACCGTGGCGATGATTACTTCTATCGGAGTTATGAGTGGGTTAAGCTCAAATGGCCTGGCGTTTCATCCTGTTTATCTTGCCATGGTGATCGGATGTGGTTCAAAAGTATTTGCCTGGATGAACGACAGTGGTTTTTGGATAGTTACGAAGATGTGTGGCATGGAGGAGAAGGAGACCATCAGGTACTTTTCATACCTTGAAACAGTTATGGCTTTTACAGGCCTTATTGCCGTGATGATCTTATCCAGGATTTTTCCTTTTGTTTAAAGATTAGCTTCTGTGTCAACAAACCCTACTATAATAAGGACGAAGGCAAGTGATAACGTTGGAATAGTCACAAGCGAATTGGGTTTATCAACAGGAACCGTGATAGTTGACGGTGCGGTTTTGTTGCAAGATATACCCATGGGGCATAAGGTGGCCCTGTCAGAAATTAAAGAGAATGCGGCGGTTATTAGGTATGGAGAAACAATTGGATATGCCACATCTTCAATAAGGGCAGGGGAGTGGGTTCAAGAATCTAAAATTTCATTGCCTTTACCTCCCGATATTGATTCGATTGCTCTGCCTGATGGGAAAAGACAGAAACCTCAACCCCTGGAGGGATATGATTTTCAGGGATATCGAAATCCTGATGGCAGTGTTGGGACGAAGAATGTATTGGGTATCACCACCAGTGTTCAATGTGTGGCAGGTTTGACACAATATGCTGCAAAAAGAATCAAACGAGATTTACTTCCAAAGTATCGAAATGTAGATGATGTTGTAGCACTCAATCATACCTATGGTTGTGGTGTAGCCATCAATGCACCCACTGCAATTATCCCAATTAGAACTATTCAGAACATCACTTTGAACCCAAATTTCGGTGGAGAATTAATGGTAATTGGACTGGGTTGCGAAAAACTCAGGCCTGATTGGTTAACACCAGATAATGATACTTCAAACATTCTATACATGCAGGATGAAGCCTTTCATGGTTTTTCGGAAATGATTGATGGTGTTTTGCTAATGGCGGAATTACACTTGAAGAAGCTAAACCAAAGGAAGCGGGAGACTTGCGCTGCTTCGGAATTGGTAGTTGGTATGCAATGTGGGGGCAGTGATTCTTTCGTTGGTTTAACTGCCAATCCCGCGGCTGGTTTTGCAGCCGATCTCATCGTTCGGGCAGGAGGAAGTGTTATGTTTTCCGAAGTAACAGAAGTAAGAGACGCCGTTCATCTATTAGTTCCCAGGACCATCAATGCTGAGGTTGGAAGGGCGTTATTGGATCAAATGAAATGGTACGATGATTACCTGCGGCAGGGACAAGCCGATAGAAGTGCCAACCCTTCACCGGGCAATAAGAGAGGGGGGCTAAGCAACGTAGTTGAAAAAGCCCTGGGTTCGATAGTCAAATCAGGAACCAGTCCCATTGTTGATGTACTCGGCCCAGGTGAAAAAATTCGTCGAAAGGGGTTGACATTTTTAGCAACACCAGCCAGCGATTTTGTTTGCGGTACGCTACAGTTGTCCGCTGGCATGAATCTCCATGTATTTATGACTGGAAGAGGAACGCCATATGGGTTGCCGATGGTGCCCGTTATTAAAGTAGGTTCAAACTCGAAGCTAAGCAATCGGTGGTTTGACTTAATCGATCTCGATGCTGGTCCGATAGCCACGGGAGAAAAGACTACTGAGGAAGTAGGTTGGGAGTTATTTCATTTGATCCTTGACGTCGCAAGCGGCAAGAAGCAAGTTGCCTGTGATAAGCTGGGATTGCATAATGATCTGGTCCTGTTTAATCCCGGACCATTGACGTAATGATTGTACTAATCAAAATCAATCAACTTTGCGACAAAGACAAAATTATCGTGATACCTCCCGACGTATTGACCAGGATAAAGATTCTCTAATCTCTTCTTCATTCGTTCATTGGAAATACCTCTTTGAAAAGGTCGGAACAATATTCTTAGGATGCTTTTTCGGCTATAAATACGAAAGAAAAATTCGTTTACCTGGCCAAGCAAAATCCTGGCGGTGAGATGTATTATATTTTTCTTTTTTGAATCATCCATTTCTATTCCCACCAGTTTGAATGAATTTTTTTCAAGCATCTTTTTCATCGTAGCATGAGAAAAATAGTGAAGGTGTTGAGATGGGTTAATATAATTCCAGTGCTTTCTAAATAATTTATAAGTAATGGAATCAATAGACATGGTTAGGGCAAATACAAGCGTTTTTTCATGGATGATCTTTTTTAAACTTTTCAAAATTGCAGTGGGGCTTTCTACATGTTCTATAACATCCCACATCACAACGATGTCGTACTTTTCATTCCCGGAAAAATCGTCAACATTCATACACCTTAAGGTATCACCTTCAAGGCCGTAAAGTTCCTTTCCTTGTTCAATTCGATCAGGACTAAGATCTATTCCTACAGCATCAAATCCATTATTGAGGGCATCATTAACGAATTGTCCATTTCCACAACCAATGTCAATGAGCTTTAATTGTCTTGAATCTTTAGGGCAATATTTGCTTATAATATCAAACCTCCATTGGTACAACCTTGGGTCATTTGAAGTTTTCCTTTTTAGCCCTTGTAATTCATCAGGGAGTTTAGGATTAAATAAGTATCTGAAGTCTTTCCAATTACCCCCAATGATTTTTTGAGAAGAGTAGACCATTTTAAGTTCTTCTGTTGAAAACCGCGGGTTTGTGAACATCAAATCACAATTTGAGCACTGAACAATGTGGTGCTCACCTGTCATTTTTTCTTTTTGAGGAATGTTTCGCACATAGCGATAGTACCTAAGATTATTTTCACCTATATCAATGGTATATTTCATTTTATGAACCTCACCACCACATAAATCACATTTTACATGTACCATTAATGAACTTTTGTAATAGTTAAAGAAGAATTATAGGTCATTGTATTTGGTCAAATTATAAAAAGATGCTCACCTTCTAAAAATCTTTAATTGTTCTCTTTCTAAGAAGGAATAAAAGTAAATTGCTTATCTAAACTATAAGTCATGAAAAGGAAGGATATTTCAAGAAGGCAATTTGTCAAAGGGCTGGCGGGTACTACTGCCGGAATTGCCACATTCGGTGCCAGTTCCAGCCTGCTTGCCAAAAATTATTCGAACATTATTGGTGCCAACGAAAGGGTCAGAATTGGAGTGATTGGATGTGGAGGGATGGCGAATGCACATATGGAGGCTCTTTTAAAAATGAAGGAAGCAGATAATATAGAAATTGGTGCGGTCTGCGATGTTTATTCTACTCGCATGAACAAGGCATCAGACTTAACAAAAGCAAAAACAATTACTGATTATCGGAAAATACTCGATTCAAAAGAGTTTGACTCGGTGCTCATAGCATCGCCTGAACACTGGCATTACCAGATGACCCTCGATGCCATCGAGGCTGGAAAGCACATTTATTGTGAAAAGCCAATGACACATACCATTGAGCAGGCCAAAATAATCATTGAGAAAGTAGCCAAATCTAACATTAAGATGCAAGTTGGGGTGCAGGGCATGTCAGATGATTCATATGAAACAGCCAATAAAATGATCGGTGAAGGTGCCCTTGGAAAAGTGGTCATGGCTCACATTGATTATTCAAGAAATTATGTCAGCGATTTCTGGACGAATACCATTGACCCCGATGCAAAACCTGGTATTAACCTCGATTGGGAAGCATGGCTTGGCCCTGCACCCAAACGACCATGGGATCCAAGAAGGTTTTTCGAATGGCGCCGATATTGGGATTACTCCGGTGGAATAGCAACCGATTTATTCATTCACCGGGTAACAAGAATCATTAAATCCCTGGGATTAACGTTCCCTGACTATGTTGTAGCAAGTGGTGGTACCTGGAATTTTGTTGATAGCATAGCTGAAATTCCCGACACGTTTAACATGATGTTGGATTACCCCGAAAAAACAACTGTCCTTGTGGCTTCATCTTTAGCCAATGATATGCCCATAAGACATGTGATCAGGGGCCACAAGGCAACCCTTGAATTTACCAGAACTGGGTTTACGATTACGCCTCAGGAAGCAACAAATGAGGCCATCATTAGTGGAACAGGCGAAAAAGTGACTGGTACTGGAGTATATACTCATAAAAAGACGGGGGCCGAAGATGTCTCACTTCATCATCGAAACTTGCTGGGAGCCATCCGTGAAAATGAGCCACTGAAATGTGATGCAATGCTTGGCATGTATGGAGTTGTGGCTTGTACAATGGGCGTTCAGTCATTTCGTAATCGGAAGTACCTTAAGTGGGATGCCAGGAATCGGAAGGTTGTAGAAAGCTAAGATCCTTTTATTTTCTGCTGATGGATTAGTCTTTCCTTTATAATCTTGACATTAAATGATAATCGTCAATTGCTAATCCGAATAAATTTTAATTAAATGAAAAACTTCCTTGTATACTTTATTCCTTTTTTATGTTTGTCTTGTACACAGCAGTCAACACCCTCTGACACTACCAATGAAAGCCAACAAATCGATCCCATCAACCATTCTTTCTTTGTTGCAGGGCCAAATTTTACAGGGATTCTCGATGAATCCGGACAGGTTGAGTGGGATGCCGGGCGTCCGGGTGCACGGGACGGCTATGTTCTCCCTAATGGGAATATACTTATTTGCTGGTCAGATGAGGTAATTGAATATACCCGTGATAAGTCAATCGTATTCAATTACAAAAAACCTGAGTTGAACAAGGAACTTGGGGCAGTAGTTAGATTGGAAAATGGGAATACGCTCATTACGGAGTCAGGGGAGAATCCTCGTTTGGTTGAAGTTAATTCGGCAGGAGAGATCGAAATCGCGGTCCCGTTGGTCCCCGAAACTGACAACGCCCACATGCAAACCCGAATGGCCAGAAAGCTTACCAACGGTAATTACCTAGTCCCGCATCTGTTAGCTTTTGCAGTCAAGGAGTATAGTCCAACAGGCGAAATAATTAGAACCTTTCAAACTGATCTGTCGGAACTGGGGGGGCGTGAAGCAGAAAACTGGCCATTTACGGCCATTCGATTTGAAAATGGCAACACCTTAATCAACCTGACACACGGCAATAAGACCATTGAAGTAGATGGTGACGGAAAAGTAGTATGGGAAGTGAACAATAATGATTTTGATGTCACACCTTTTCGGGATCCTTGCGGTGCACAACGACTGCCCAATGGAAACACCGTAATTGCCAGCTATGGTGCAGAAGATGGGATTAAGTTGTTTGAAGTTACCCGCGGTAAAGAAATGGTCTGGAGTTATTCAGGGGAGTATCGGGTGCATCATTTTCAAATTCTTACTACTAACGGGAAGCCGATAGAAGGTAAGCCAATGAAGTAATTCCGTTATTCAACTGCCTTATTAATCTTTGGTGTATCTGCGTTTGTTGGGATTAAGCTTAAGCTTAAAAAATCAATTTTCCAGACATCTCCATCCTTCATTGCATAGGTAATTGCCCTGATGGGTATTTTAGGACTTATTACATCCATAATGAATTGCTCTATCGTAACTGCAGTCTCACCATCTTTCGCGACCCGAATCTCTCGTTTGTCAATATTGTAATTGATCACCAGGGAAGTATCAGCAAAAGCTTTGGTCATATAATTTGAAAGTGTTTTCTTATCCCACAGTTCCATTGGGTCTGTACCGCAATAGAGGCCATCATCCGACAATAACATCATCATATTCGATGAATCTTTGCTCTGCATAGAATTGTGATAATTGTCAAGGAGATCGTTCACTGCCTTTTTTGCTCCATTGATATCAATAAGCTCCGAAGCAGGCTTCTGTTGGCAACCCGAATTTATTACAGTAACCAGAACAATAAGACAGATTACTTTTTCCATTTTCTTCTTTGAATTCAGATACTCTTTGAACCTTATTACTATTAATCTCCGAGCTCTTTGATTTGAAACCTTTCATTTTGTGATGGTACATGCTCAAGTTTCATAACCTCTTCAATCCTTTTCACAATAGCCGGTTGTGAGGCTGATACATCATTTTTTTCTGAAATATCTGCTTCCAAATTATATAATTCAATTTCCAGGTTGCCACCAAAGATATCCTTTCGGATACCTTTCCATTTCCCCATTCTAACTGCTTGTTGTCCGTTGTAACTTGGAAATTCCCAATAAAGAAATTCATGTTGTTGCTGCTCCTGGTTAAATAAAGTAGGTTTAATGCTGATGCCATCTATATCGTCAGGAGGTCTGATGCCAAGAAGATCACAGAGAGTAGGTAGCATATCTGAAAATGATGAGATATAATCGTTTTTTGTACCTGCTTCTATTTGGTTAGGCCAACTTGCGATTAGTGGTACACGAATGCCTCCTTCATACACAAAGCCCTTGGTTTTGCCATAACCATTGGTTAATGGCCTCGAACTTTCAAAGAAATTAAAGTCGACACCTCCTGTATAGGTGGGGCCGTTATCACTTGTAAAGAAAACAATGGTATTTTCATAAAGACCCAATTCTTTAAGGGTGGCGACCAGTTCACCAACCTGATTATCAAGATAGCTTATCATTGCCGCATAGGTCGCCCTTGGATATCTGCAAGGAAAATATCCCTGGTCTCCGAGGTAAGGCTCCTCCTCTCCTAAAATTTCCCTATACCGATCGACATATTCTTTTGGTGCCTGAAGAGGTAGGTGTGGTAGCGGAGAGGCATAATACATAAAGAAAGGCTTGTCCCTATTTTGTTTTATGAAAGCCAATGCCTTCTGATGCATCTTTTCAGGGGCGAATTCCTTTTGCCGAAATTTTGCATAGCTCGCTTCATCGAAAGGATCACTCAATGAATCCAATTTTGTCCCAGGAGCAACGATCTCATTTTCGAGCATCATCTTTTTGTCATTTTCCCATAAATAAGGAGGATATAGATTGTGAGCTTGTCGCTGACAATTGTATCCATAGAAATAATCGAAACCCTGAAGGTTAGGCACTCCTTCGGTCTCAGGGGCACCTAGCCCCCATTTTCCCACAATACCTGTTTGATATCCTGCTGCTTTTAATAATTCTGCCAATGTTACTGTACTTGCCGGAATAGGACGTTGGCCTTCCAAATTGATATCAGCAATTGCTTTAGTATAGTTCCAAACCTCTCCTCGTTCTCTCCATTCGTCATTGCCTCGAATAACGGCATGCCCTGCATGTTTTCCTGTCAGAAATACACACCTTGAAGGAGCACATACGGGAGAACCTGAGTAATGCTGCGTAAATAGCATTCCACCTGCAGCTAATGCATCAATATTTGGAGTCAGAATCTTTTTCTGGCCATTGATTCCTAACTCTCCAAAACCGAGGTCATCAGCAAGGATGTAAACAACGTTCGGTTGTTTTACGCTTTTATTCGTTGTGCCACATGATGTGCAAACCAGGGCGATTAATATTGAAAAAATTAGTGCCTTCATTTTATTTACTTGTTTCTTTTAAAACTTTATCATCACCTGGTTTTTTTCCACACTCTGCTTCTCTTTTACCAGTATTGATTTAACCACACCCTCGCCATGTGCCTTGATGACATTTTCCATCTTCATGGCCTCTAATACTATTAGAGGATCACCTTTTTTTACTTCCTGGTTTTCCGAGACACAGATCTCTAAAATTAATCCCGGCATAGGAGCTTTTAAATCTTTGATTGCTGAACTAACTTGCTGGTTCATGCCCAGTTTTTCCAATAAAGCGTCCATCTTATCTCTTAAAAAGAGGTTGATTTGCTTATTATTGATAACCAGATTTACAGTTTTATCTTCGTTATTTACCCCGAGAATTTCAATGGTGTGGGACTTGTTTTTATAATGGACAATGTATTTTGAAGCACTAATCCTTTCCACCGATGCATCAATCGATTTGTCATTTACAAGGAACTCCAAACCATTGACATCGACTTTGATTTCCTTTTGGCTGCCAGTTTTAACGGAATACATTCTTTAAACTTGGTTAAAAATCCATTAAAATTACTTTGGTTTGCATCGATTTTAAAATAAGGCCAGACAGAGCCAGAATTGATGATTATAATGTTCAAGGAACAACTTTACTTCTTAATTCTCATTTTGATATTTTTTGTTGGTTGCAAAACATCTCAACCAACAAGCAATCTTGCAGCAGAAGATGAACTTGAGTCACAGCTAAAAGAGACAGAACAGGCTATTCCAACAGATAGCATTGCTGATCAATTGGCGCCAGCCATTTACAGAGCATCGAATTCGAAAATTTGGGATTTGTTACATACTAAACTGGAATTGAGTTTTGACTGGGAAAATGAAAAAGTTATTGGCATTGCGTACCTGGAACTTAAACCATACTTCTATCCACAGGATAACCTTGTACTTGATGCAAAGGGGTTTGATATTCTGAAAATCGGATTAGTGACCAGGGAAGGTCAACAGGATTTGATTTTTGATTATGATGAGAATCAGATTAATATTGAGTTACCCAGAGAATATACCCGCACCGAAAAGATCTTAATTAAAGTGGAATACGTTGCCGCCCCGGGTTCACGAGAGTTGAGTGGTAGTGACGCTATTTCATCCGATAAGGGTTTGTATTTTGTTAATCCAAAAAATGAAGACCCGGATAAGCCCCAACAAATCTGGACCCAGGGAGAGACACAGGCAAACTCAGCATGGTTTCCTACAATTGATTCACCCAATGAAAAATGTACCCAGGAAATATATATCACAGTTGAAGAACGTTTCAAAACTTTGTCCAATGGTGTATTGGTTTATTCTCAAAAAAATGAAAATGGAACCCGAACCGATTACTGGAAAATGGATAAGCCGCATGCACCCTATTTATTTATGCTGGCGGTTGGCGAATTTAGTGTGGTTAAAGATAAATGGAATGATGTTCCCCTTGAATATTGGGTGGAGCCTGAATTCGAGGAATACGCCGATGACATTTTTGGTAACACGCCCGAAATGATCGGATTTTTTTCGGAATTGTTTGATTTCCCATATCCATGGAATAAGTATTCTCAAATCGTGGTTAGAGACTTTGTTTCAGGAGCCATGGAAAATACGACTGCTTCGGTGTTTATGGAAGACCTCCAGGTAACTGATCGTGAAATACTAGATGAAAATTGGGATTACATCATTGCTCATGAACTAATGCACCAGTGGTTCGGGGATTTGGTGACAACTGAATCCTGGTCAAATCTGCCATTAAATGAAGGTTTTGCAAATTACGCCGAATATTTGTGGAATGAGTACAAGTATGGTGTAGACGAAGCTGACTACAGTAATTGGATTGAAACTCAGAACTATCTTGATGAGGCTGAGACAAAACAGGTGCCTCTGATAAGATTTTATTATGACGACCGAGAGGACATGTTTGATAGTCATTCCTATGACAAAGCGGGCCGTGTACTTCACATGCTGCGTAAGTATGTTGGGGACGAAGCATTTTTCAAATCGTTAAATCATTATCTGAAGGCCAATGCCTATCAGTCGGTTGAAATTCATAATTTAAGGTTGTCTTTTGAGTATATCACTGGCGAAGATCTCAATTGGTTTTTTGATCAATGGTTTCTGAGTCCTGGCCACCCAGTGATACAAATAGAACATGAGTACTCAAATGATTCTTTGCACCTGTATGTCTATCAATTGCAGGATACTACCACCAGTCCTGTTTTTATTTTGCCTTCTTATATTGATGTTTATATAAATGACGAAATCGACCGGTTTCCCCTATTGATCCAGGATCAGAATGAGAAATATAGCTTCTATTACTCTTCCAAGCCTGATTTGGTTGTTTTCGATTCCGATCAGCAGTTGCTCGGAGATATCAACCATACCAAAATAGCTGAAGAACTAATCTATCAGTATAGCCACAGTGATAAATTTTTATTGCGGTTTACAGCCCTAAATGAGGTCATGGAACTTGGTAGCGATTCACAAAGAATAACAATTATAAGGCGGGCTTTGGATGACCGTTTCTGGAGAATTAGGATTACCGCAATCGAATTGGCAGAGGAATATGGAATTCTGGAAGATGATGGAGTGCTGGCTGCTATACAGGATTTGTTCAATGATAAGAAGTCACTTGTTAGGGCTTCTTCTTTGGGAGCTTTAACGCAGCGAGATCCTGAGGCATATCGAGATCTGATCATGCTTGGCTTAACTGATAGCTCTTATAGTGTTGCTGGAACGGCCCTTGCGGCTTACATGATAGTTTCAGACACACCAGATCCTGACCTGATTGAGAAGTTTTCAAATTCCATGAATATTAATGCATTGATTCCTGTTGCTGATTATTATATAAGTAATAGATATTCAGATAGTTATGACTGGTTTTTCAAGAAAAGTAAAAAGCTCAAAGGAACGGATTTATATTTTTTCCTACAGTATTTTGCTCAGTATCTTATGGATGCACCTGAGGATCGGCGAAAGTTAGGGGTGAATATTTTCGAAGATCTCGCTTTGAACCATCAGCAATACTATATCAGGTTGGCAGGATTTCAGGGTTTGCTTATTCTTTCGGATCTAGAAGGGGTTGATGAAAAAATCCAACGTATAAAGGAGCAGGAAACAGATGCCAGATTGATTCAATATTACGGCCAGTTTTAGAGAAGGAGAAATTTCAGAAATGACCTTCTTACAAAAATTTGATTAGAATCAAAAAGCATCTACTTTTGCACTTCCGTTAAAGTGAGGTGTTCAGCTTTTAAGGAAATTGTTCTTGTTTTTGGTGTGAATTTATAGTGAAAAAAAAGGGGAGATACCGAAGCGGTCAAACGGGGCAGACTGTAAATCTGTTGGCTCAGCCTTCGTAGGTTCGAATCCTGCTCTCCCCACCAGTGTGGTTGAAAAAAAGAGTTCTGCGGGCGTAGCTCAGTTGGTAGAGCGACAGCCTTCCAAGCTGTAGGTCGCCGGTTCGAACCTGGTCGCCCGCTCATTTTTTTCACACTTCACTACGAACACACCCTCTTGGCCGATGTAGCTCAGGGGTAGAGCGCTTCCTTGGTAAGGAAGAGGTCAGGGGTTCAATTCCCCTCATTGGCTCTAAAAAAATGAAAGTGTAATTATTGAATTATTTTAACCTAATATAAGATTTCAAACATGGCTAAAGAAAACTTTGATCGTTCCAAACCCCACGTTAATATTGGTACCATAGGTCACGTCGACCACGGTAAAACAACTTTGACCGCCGCCATTACTACAGTTTTGGCCACAAAAGGTTTAGCAGAAGTAAGAGACTTTTCTTCAATCGATAATGCTCCTGAAGAAAAAGAAAGAGGTATTACAATCAATACTGCTCACGTTGAATACCGAACGGAAAACAGGCACTATGCACACGTTGATTGTCCTGGTCACGCTGACTATGTAAAGAACATGGTTACTGGAGCCGCTCAGATGGACGGTGCAATATTGGTTGTTGCCGCTACCGATGGTCCTATGCCACAAACTCGTGAGCACATCCTTCTTGCTCGTCAGGTGGGAGTTCCGGCACTTGTTGTCTTTATGAACAAAGTTGACTTAGTCGACGATCCGGAGCTTTTGGAATTAGTTGAGATGGAAATTAGGGAGTTGTTGAGTTTTTACGAATTTCCTGGTGATGATATTCCAATAGTACAGGGATCGGCACTTGGCGCCCTAAATGGTGAGCCAGCCTGGGTTGAGAAAGTTATTGAATTGATGGCTGCAGTTGATAGTTACATTCCTATTCCAGAAAGATTGATTGACAAAGATTTCTTGATGCCAGTTGAAGATGTATTCTCTATTACCGGACGTGGTACAGTTGCAACTGGTCGAATTGAGAGGGGAGTTACCAACACAGGCGATGCTGTTGATATTATTGGAATGGGTGCGGAAAACTTGAAATCTGTTGTGACTGGGGTTGAAATGTTCAGGAAAATTCTTGACAGAGGCGAAGCGGGTGATAATACTGGTCTTCTTTTGAGAGGAATTGAAAAGACTCAGATTAAAAGAGGAATGATCATCTGCAAACCTGGCTCAGTTACACCTCATGCTCATTTTAAAGCTGAGGTTTATGTTCTCTCTAAGGAAGAAGGTGGGCGTCATACGCCATTTTTCAACAAGTATAGACCTCAGTTTTATGTAAGAACAACCGACGTTACTGGTGAGATCAAACTTCCTGATGGCGTTGAAATGGTTATGCCAGGGGATAACATCACAATTGAAGTTACATTAATCAACAAAATCGCCATGGAAAAAGGTCTTCGATTCGCAATTAGAGAAGGTGGAAGAACTGTTGGTGCAGGTCAGGTAACTGAAATTTTAGATTAATATTCATTTATAAAACAAAGGTTCTCGAATGCGTTTCATTAACTATGAAACGCATTTGTTTCTTTCTTGAAAAGAAAATACCTTTGCAGTCCCGTTTCGAAAAGGGGCAGGGGATACGGGTGTAGCTCAATTGGTAGAGCGACGGTCTCCAAAACCGTAGGCTGTGGGTTCGATTCCTACCACCCGTGCTCAGGGGTATCAAAAAAAAGTAAAGTAAATGTCAAAGATAAAAGCCTTTATTACAGAGTCTTACGATGAGATGAGGCTTAAGGTGTCATGGCCGAAATATTCAGAACTTCAAAGTAGTTCTACACTCGTTCTTGTAGCTTCTTTGATCTTCGCTTTAGTAATTGGAGTCATGGATTTGGCATTTGAGAATGCCCTGAAGTGGTTTTATAACGCATTCTAATTAGACCAAAGATAAAAGAAGATGGCGGATTATAATTGGTATGTTGTCAGGGCGATAAGCGGTCAGGAAAAGAAGGTGAAAACTTATCTTGAGAATGAAATTTCAAGACAGGGTTTAATTGATGACATTCCTCAGATTTTAATCCCATCTGAGAAGGTGTATGAAATGCGAAATGGCAAAAAGAGGGTAAGGGAGAGAAACTTCTTTCCGGGGTACGTATTGGTATCGGCTGATTTGTCACGTGGAGAAACAGTACACATGATCAATAGCATCCCAGGAGTAATTGGTTTTCTTGGAACAAATGATAAGGGAGCAGATAGAGTTCCTGTACCGTTGAGATCAAATGAAGTTAATCGAATTTTGGGTAAGGTTGAGGAAGTTGATGAGTTTGAAGAAAAATTAGACAGGCCATTTATAGTTGGGGAATCAGTCAAAGTAATGGATGGGCCCTTTAGCGGTTTTACCGGAGCAGTTGAGGAAGTTTTTGAGGAGCGGAAAAAGCTAAATGTAATGGTTAAAATATTTGGTAGAAACACACCTGTAGAATTGAATTATATACAAGTGGAAAAAGAGGATTAGTTAAGCAATGGCAAAAGAGATTAGTGGTTATCTGAAATTACAAGCAAGAGGAGGACAGGCGAACCCTTCACCTCCAATTGGACCCGCATTAGGTAGTAAGGGTTTGAATATTATGGAGTTCTGTAAGCAGTTCAATGGAAGGACGCAGGATAAAATGGGACAATTAATACCTGTACTCATTACCATATATAAAGACAAGTCTTTTGATTTCATAATAAAGACACCACCAGCACCAGTGCTTATCCTTGAAGCCATTAAGGCAAAAAAAGGCTCAGGTGAACCCAACAGGGCAAAGGTTGGTTCTATTACCTGGGATCAAATAAAAAAAATCGCAGAATTGAAGATGCCGGATTTGAATGCATTCAAAATTGAATCAGCTATGCGAATGGTTGCAGGCACTGCCAGGAGTATGGGAGTTAACGTAAAAGGGCAAGCTCCTCAGAGCTAAATATTGAAATGGGAAAATTAACTAAGAATAAGAAAGAGGCGCTTAAGCATTACGATCCTGAGAAGTCGTATTCATTGCTGGAAGCTTCTGACGTTGTGAAGAAGATTACTTTCAGCAAATTTGACGGATCAGTTGATCTTGATATCAGACTGGGTGTAGATCCAAAAAAGGCTGACCAAATGGTTAGAGGAGTTGTAACATTACCTCATGGAGTCGGTAAAGAAGTGAGGGTTTTGGTATTATGCACAGCAGATAAAGAACAGGAAGCCAAAAAAGCGGGTGCAGACCATGTCGGTCTTGATGATTACATAAAAAAAATTGAAGGTGGCTGGACAGATATTGATGTTATTATAACCATGCCTACCGTTATGGCCAAAGTTGGCAAACTTGGTCGTGTTCTTGGCCCTCGCGGATTAATGCCAAATCCAAAATCGGGCACCGTGACCTTGGATGTCGCCAAAGCAGTGACTGAAGTTAAAGCCGGTAAAATTGATTTTAAGGTGGATAAGTTTGGAATTATTCATGCAAGTATAGGTAAGGTATCATTTTCTCCTGAGCAAATACATGAAAATGCTACGGAGATGATAAACACCATCATCAAATTGAAACCATCCTCGACAAAGGGGACATATTTTAAAAATATTAGTATGTCTAGTACTATGAGCAGTAGTATTAGAATAGATAAAAATACAATTAGCGGTATCTAATCATGATCAGGGAACAAAAAGGTAAGATAATTGACGCATTGGCTGAAAAATTGGCCAATACCAGTTACTTCTATTTGACTGACGCTTCGGGACTTTCAGTTGCCCAGGTGAATGCATTTAGGCAGATGTGTTATGATAAGGGAGTTGAATACCAAGTGGTCAAGAATACTCTAATTAAGAAGGCACTTGAAAAGCAGGATGCGGATTATTCTGAATTGGATGAGGCGTTAAAAGGGTTTTCAGGAATTCTCTTCTCACAGGAGTCCGGCAAATTACCTGCCGGCATTATCAAGCAATTTCATAAAACTGACAAGGAAGGCAGGCCGAAATTAAAGGCTGCTTCCATAGAGTCCGCCCTATATATTGGGGGGGAACATTTAAATGCGCTCAGTGAGCTCAAGTCTAAAAATGAACTCATTGGTGAAATTATTGGCCTGTTGCAATCACCGGTAAATAATGTTCTTTCCGCTTTGTTAAGTGGACGGAATAAATTAGCTGGTATTGTAAAAACTTTGTCGGAGCGGGAATAAGTTTAAATTATTATAAAAAAAAATTAATTGTAAGTAAAATGGCAGATTTAAAATCATTCGCTGACCAGTTGGTTAACTTAACTGTTAAAGAAGTTAATGAATTGGCTGATATTCTAAAAGATGAGTATGGCATAGAGCCTGCAGCAGCAGCGGCTCCTGTTATGGTAGCAGGCGGTGCAGCCGGAGGTGATGGCGCAGCGGCAGTTGAAGAGAAATCAACGTTCGATGTAGTTCTAACTTTCGCTGGACAGTCTAAGTTGGCTGTTGTTAAATTAGTTAAGGAATTAACCGGTCTTGGCTTGAAAGAAGCTAAAGAATTGGTTGATGCCGCTCCTAAGGCTGTGAAAGAAGGTGTTGCAAAAGATGAGGCTGAAGCTTTGAAAAAGCAGCTTGAGGAAGCTGGAGCTGAAGTCGAGTTGAAATAATTATTGACCGCTTCTAACCGGCCTTGATTAGGATATTTAGGCCCCAATATAATTGGGGTCTTTTCCTGTTTATACAAACACAGACCCGTTAGGGTGATAAAATTTGCAGAATGCCTGCGACTATATTTCTAATAACTAAACTGATTTAGCCTTGGCAGTAAATATTTCAGGAAGAAAGAATTTTTCTTCAATCAAAAGAGTTATTGACTATCCCGATTTTCTTGATGTACAAGTTCGATCTTTCAGGGATTTTTTTCAGTTAGAAACTCCGGCTGAAAAACGGGTACAAGAAGGACTTTATAAAGTATTTTCTGAGAATTTTCCTATTAGTGATTCAAGAGAAAATTATGTCCTTGAATTTATTGACTACCTGGTGGATCCGCCAAAGTATAATGTAGACGAATGCATTGAACGGGGTCTCACCAATTCAGTTCCTCTCAAAGCAAAACTTCGCTTGTTATGTAATGATGAGGACAATGAGGATTTTGAGACGATAGAGCAGGAAGTCTTTCTTGGGAATATACCTTATATGACCGATAAGGGTTCGTTTGTAATCAATGGGGCTGAAAGAGTTATAGTATCACAACTTCACCGTTCACCAGGTGTGTTCTTTGCTCAAAGCAAACATACAAATGGTACGAAGCTTTATTCTGCCAGGATCATTCCTTTTAAAGGTTCATGGATTGAGTTTGCCACGGACGTAAACAATGTCATGTATTCTTACATCGATCGTAAGAAGAAATTTCCTGTTACCACACTACTAAGAGCTATTGGTTACGGTACGGATAAGGACATGCTTGATCTTTTTGGGCTTTCAGAAGAAGTTAACGCCACCAATAAGGATCTTAAAAAGGTAATCGGAAGGAAACTTGCAGCAAGGGTTTTGAGAACGTGGACAGAGGACTTCGTTGACGAAGATACAGGAGAAGTAGTATCTATTGATAGAAATGAAGTGCTGTTGGAACGTGATTCAATCCTCGCGGCTGAAGACATTGAAATAATTGTAGAGTCAGGTACCAAATCTATCATCCTTCATAGGGAAGATGTTAATATTACCGATTACTCGATCGTATATAACACACTTCAAAAGGACAATTCAAATTCAGAAAAGGAGGCCGTAGAGCAGATTTACCGTCAACTGAGGAATACCGAAGCTCCGGATGAGCAGACTGCCAGGGATGTAATTCAGAGTTTGTTTTTCAGTGACAAACGTTATGACCTTGGTGAGGTTGGTAGGTATAGAATAAACAGGAGGCTGGGACTGGAAATAGACCCTGATACAAAGGTTCTTACGAGAGAAGATATCATTCAAATTGTCAAATACCTTATCGGGCTGATTAACTCGAAGGCAGTTGTCGATGATATCGACCATTTGAGTAACAGAAGGGTGAGAACAGTTGGAGAGCAGCTATATGCTCAATTTGGCGTTGGTCTTTCCAGAATGGCAAGAACAATCAAGGAGAGGATGAACGTTAGGGACAATGAGGACTTCAAGCCTGTCGATCTTATCAATGCCAGAACGTTGTCATCGGTGATTAACTCCTTCTTTGGAACAAACCAATTATCTCAATTCATGGATCAAACAAATCCATTATCAGAGATAACTCACAAAAGAAGAATGTCGGCGTTAGGGCCAGGTGGACTTTCAAGGGAGAGAGCTGGTTTCGAGGTCAGGGATGTCCATTATACACATTATGGTCGTTTGTGTACTATTGAAACTCCGGAAGGGCCAAATATCGGCTTGATTTCATCACTTTGTGTGCACGCCAAAGTGAATAGCATGGGCTTCATTGAAACACCATACCGCTTAGTAAATAAGGGGCATGTAACTGATGATGTGATATATTTAACAGCTGAAGAAGAAGATACTTTTAACATCGCCCAGGCAAATGCTCCGTTAAATGAGAAGAGCCATTTTGTTAATCAGAAGGTAAAAGCACGTTTTGAAGGTGATTTTCCTATCGTTGATAGAGATGAAGTGAAGTATATGGACATTGCTCCTAATCAGATCGTGTCAGTGGCCGCTTCAATGATACCTTTCCTTGAACATGATGATGCCAACAGGGCACTTATGGGATCCAACATGCAGCGTCAGGCTGTTCCTTTGTTAAAACCTGAATCACCAATTGTGGGTACAGGGTTGGAAGAAAGACTTGCAAGAGATTCGCGTTCCCTGATAATCGCAGAAGGTACCGGAGTAATTGAGTATGTAGATGCCAATAAGATTGTCATCAAATACGATCTTGACGACGATATGAGATTGATATCATTTGACGTAGAAAAAGTCACTTATGATTTGATCAAATTTAGGAGGACTAATCAGGATACCTGTATTAATCTTAAACCACTTGTTTTTAAAGGTGACAAAGTCAAAAAAGGGCAGATACTTTGTGAAGGATTTGCAACACAAGGAGGTGAATTAGCACTTGGACAAAACCTAAAAGTGGCTTTCATGCCTTGGCAGGGCTACAACTTTGAGGATGCAATTGTAATTTCTGAGAGGGTAGTGAGAAACGATACCTTTACATCGATTCATATAGAGGAGTTTGAACTCGAAGTTCGAGATACCAAACGGGGAGAGGAAGAGTTTACTTCAGAAATACCAAATGTTTCTGAGGAGGCTATCAAAAATATCGATGAGAATGGTATTATAAGAATAGGCGCTGAGATAAAAGAAGGTGATATTCTTATTGGTAAAATCACACCAAAAGGTGAATCTGACCCCACACCGGAAGAAAAATTGCTAAGGGCAATCTTCGGAGATAAAGCTGGTGACGTTAAAGATGCATCTTTGAAAGCACCCCCGTCATTGCGAGGTGTTGTTATAGGTACCAAGCTCTTCTCAAAGCCTAGGAAAGACAAAGATTTACGAGCCAGGTCGAAGAAAGAAGTAGAACAACTGAAAAACAAGTATAGTCAGGCGTTACTTCAGTTACGTTCACGAATGATTGAAAAAGTCGTGAAATTGCTCGACGGGAAAGAGTGCTTAGGTGTTAAGCACAAATTCGGTGAAGAGGTAATGCCAAAAGGAGGGAAATTTAACGCGAAAAATATTGAGCAAAATATTTTTCCACCGAAGAACATATATAAGGACGAAAGCACTTATAATGTTCAGGAGGAAGTAAATCTAATCTCTGATATCAATTTGGATAATTGGACCAAAGATCCAAGGACCAATGAGCTGCTTTTGGATTTGGTTAAGAGTTATTTAAAGAAGAGAAATGAAATAGCTGGCGAGTTCAAAAGAGAGAGATTTACATTAGAAGTAGGTGATGAATTGCCCACCGGAATTGTTCAGTTGGCTAAAGTTTATGTAGCCAAGAAGAGGAAGTTGAAAGTTGGCGATAAAATGGCCGGTAGGCATGGTAATAAGGGAGTTGTGGCCAAGATTGTTAGGGAAGAAGATATGCCTTTTATGGAAGATGGCACTCCCCTTGACATTGTGCTTAACCCCTTGGGTGTTCCTTCAAGAATGAACATTGGACAGATCTATGAAACTGTTCTCGGATGGGCAGGCTTAAAGCTTGGAAGGAAATACGCGACTCCAATTTTTGATGGCGCCTCACTTCAGCAAGTTGAGGATGAATTGAAGGAGGCTGGTATGACCGATTTTGGTCGAATGCGCTTACACGATGGACTTACTGGTCATATATTTGACCAGCCTACAACTATCGGGGTAATTTATATGCTTAAACTTGGTCATCTTGTTGATGATAAAATGCATGCCAGATCAATTGGTCCATACTCCCTAATTACGCAACAACCCCTGGGAGGTAAAGCACAATTTGGTGGTCAGAGATTTGGAGAGATGGAAGTATGGGCTCTTGAGGCCTTTGGAGCATCACATGTTCTACAAGAAATTCTTACTATAAAATCTGATGATGTAATTGGCAGAGCCAAAGCTTATGAAGCGATAGTCAAAGGCGAAAATATGGGTAAACCAAATATCCCTGAATCGTTTAATGTATTGGTTCATGAGCTTCGAGGATTGGCACTTGAAATCACATTAGAATAAGTTTAAAAATTAAGGGTGCAAGCCCAAAACATCATATTCAACAAATAATATGGCATTTAGGAAAAGTAAAAAACTGAGCAACGATTTCACCAAGGTGACTGTCAGTCTGGCTTCACCGGAGTCCATTCTTGAGAGTTCACATGGGGAGGTTACACAGCCTGAAACCATCAATTACAGAACCTACAAGCCTGAAATGGGTGGGCTTTTTTGCGAGAGAATTTTTGGGCCTGTAAAAGACTGGGAATGTCACTGTGGAAAGTATAAGAGAATAAGGTACAAAGGAATCATTTGTGACCGATGCGGTGTTGAAGTGACTGAAAAGAAAGTACGCCGTGAACGGATGGGTCATATTGAATTGATTGTACCTGTTGCTCACATTTGGTACTTCAAATCATTGCCTAATAAAATCGGCTATTTATTAGGGTTACCTACTAAAAAGCTTGATCAGATCATCTATTATGAAAGATACGTTGTTATTCAGGCAGGCACCAAGTCAGAAGACAGTATCAATTATCTGGACTTTCTTACTGAGGACGAGTATCTAGACATACTTGATAAATTGCCACGAGAAAATCAACTTCTCGAAGATGCGGATCCCAATAAATTCATCGCCAAAATGGGAGCTGAGGCTTTGGAAATGCTTTTATCCCGAATTGAGTTAGATGACCTTTCATATGAATTGAGGCATCAGGCTGCAACGGATACCTCACAACAAAGAAAAACTGAAGCGCTAAAAAGATTGAAAGTAGTGGAAGCCTTCAGAGACGCCAGGACAAGGATAGAAAACAGACCGGAATGGATGGTAATTCGCATGGTGCCCGTCATTCCTCCTGAATTGAGGCCATTGGTGCCATTAGACGGTGGTAGGTTCGCAACTTCTGATCTTAACGACCTCTATAGGAGGGTTATTATCAGGAATAACAGACTCAAAAGATTAATCGATATAAAGGCTCCTGAAGTAATTCTTAGAAACGAAAAAAGAATGCTTCAGGAAGCCGTGGATTCACTTTTTGATAACTCCAGGAAGGTGAATGCAGTAAGAGCGGATGGGAACAGGGCGTTGAAATCATTGAGTGATATGCTCAAGGGTAAGCAGGGAAGATTCCGTCAAAATTTGTTGGGTAAAAGGGTTGATTATTCGGGGCGCTCTGTCATTGTTGTGGGCCCGGAATTGAAAATGCATGAATGTGGCCTTCCTAAGGAGATGGCGGCTGAACTTTTCAAGCCGTTTATAATTAGGAAACTGATAGAAAGAGGAATTGTAAAAACAGTAAAGTCTGCTAAGAAAATTGTTGATAGGAAGGATCCAGTCGTATGGGATATCCTGGAAAATGTGCTAAAGGGGCATCCTGTCATGTTAAATAGAGCGCCGACACTTCACCGACTCGGCATTCAGGCATTCCAGCCAAAATTGATCGAAGGAAAAGCAATTCAACTCCACCCTTTGGCGTGTACTGCTTTTAATGCTGACTTTGATGGCGACCAAATGGCAGTGCACGTGCCACTGGGGCATGAAGCGATACTAGAAGCTTCATTGTTAATGTTGGCATCGCATAATATTCTTAATCCTGCG
This sequence comes from Bacteroidota bacterium, assembly GCA_027592755.1. Taxonomy (GTDB): domain Bacteria; phylum Bacteroidota; class Bacteroidia; order Cytophagales; family Cyclobacteriaceae; genus JAJCYL01. Next base: position 82,830 of record JAQCLE010000002.1, read on the forward strand.
AACGGAAACCCAATTACTGTTCCTTCACAAGACATGGTTCTTGGGTTATATTATTTAACCAAAGGTCGTGAGAGTGTTAGTCCCAATAAGGAACCGGGAGAGGGAATGAGGTTCTATGGTCCCGAAGAAGTGATTATGGCAATAAATGAAGGAGTACTTTCAAAACATGCTTATATCAAGGTTAGAGTTACGGTTAGGGAGAAAGATGAATTGGTAACCAAATTGGTTGATACGGTAGCAGGTCGTGTCATTTTTAATCAATTCATTCCAAAAGAAGTAGGATACATTGATGAGCTTTTAACCAAGAAAAAATTACAAAAGATTATCGCCCAGGTTGTGAAAATTTCTGGAATTGCGAAAGGAGCAGAGTTTCTTGATAATATTAAAGAGTTAGGCTTTAAAATGGCCTACCTGGGTGGCCTTTCAATCGGACTTGGAGATATTGGCATTCCGAAAGCGAAAAAGACGCTGATTATTCAGGCCAAAGAAGAAGTTGATGTGGTTTGGAACAATTATTTAATGGGCCTTATCACTGATAACGAAAGATATAATCAGGTAATTGATATCTGGACAAGGATTAACTCTCAAATTACGAATACCCTAATGCAGCAACTAGCTGAGGATCAAAATGGATTCAACTCCATTTACATGATGATGCACTCTGGTGCCAGGGGTTCAAGAGAGCAGGTGAGGCAACTCGGAGGTATGAGAGGTTTGATGGCTAAACCTCAGAAAAACATTCAAGGATCAGTTGGGGAGATTATCGAAAACCCTATTTTATCTAACTTCAAAGAAGGACTTGATGTAATTGAATACTTTATTTCCACACACGGTGCTCGTAAAGGTTTAGCTGACACAGCACTTAAAACTGCAGATGCAGGATACCTCACAAGAAGATTAGTAGATGTTTCTCAGGACGTTGTTATAAATGAAGATGATTGTGGCACACTAAGAGGGATAGTAACTACTGCGTTGAAGGACAATGAAGATATTGTCGAACCACTTTCTGAACGTATTCTTGGAAGGGTTTCAGTACACGATATTTATAATCCATTAACCGAAGAGCTTATCATAACATCAGGTGATGAAATCACAGAGGAAGTGGCTGACAAAATTGATGAAACAAGTATTGAGGAGGTAGAAATACGATCAGTTTTAACATGTGAGACAAGAAGGGGTGTTTGTGTCAAATGTTATGGTCGTAACCTGACAACCGGAAAATTAGCGCATCTTGGAGAAGCTGTAGGAGTTATTGCAGCACAATCAATTGGTGAGCCAGGAACTCAGCTTACATTAAGAACTTTTCACGTGGGAGGCACCGCATCAAACATAGCGGTGGATGCTAACATCAAGGCTAAATTTGATGGCATAGTTGAGTTCGACCGTGTTAGTACAATCAAAACAACCAACGCTGAAGGAGAAAAGGTCGAGGTGATTATGGGTCGTTCCGGTGAAATCAGGATAGTTGACAATGACGGGAAGGTACTCATGAGCAATCATATCCCATATGGCGCATTCTTAAAAGTTAAAGAAGGATCCAAGGTTACAAAAGGGCAGGAGTTCTGTGACTGGGATCCTTATAATGCAGTTATTCTCTCCGAGTTTGACGGTAAAATTGTTTTTGAAGCGATCGAAGAGGGTATTACTTATAAAGAAGAGTCGGATGAACAAACTGGTCACAGAGAGAAAGTAATTATTGACACCAAAGACAAGACCAAGAATCCCGCGATTGTTGTTGATTATGGAGATGGCACCAAAGGATACAATATTCCAGTTGGTGCTCACCTCGCCGTTCAGGCGGGACAAAAAATCAAGGCGGGACAAATATTATCCAAAATACCAAGGGTATTAAGTAAATCTCGCGACATCACCGGTGGTCTACCAAGAGTCCAGGAATTATTCGAGGCCAGAAATCCTTCAAACCCAGCGGTGGTAAGTGAAATTGACGGTGTGGTGACCTATGGTAGCATAAAACGAGGTAACAGAGAAATCTTTATTGAATCAAAAGATGGGGTTCAGAAAAGATACTTGGTATCCTTGTCAAAGCATATCCTTGTTCAGGACAATGATTATGTCAGAGCCGGTATTCCATTGTCTGATGGAGCTATAACTCCTAAAGATATTCTAGCGATCCAGGGGCCAACTGCAGTTCAGGAATATCTTGTAAACGAAATTCAGGAAGTTTATCGTTTGCAGGGTGTAAAGATTAATGATAAACATATCGAAGCAATCGTTCGTCAGATGATGCAAAAGATGATGATCATTGATGCAGGTGACACGAATTTCTTACCCAACCAGCAGGTTGACAGATGGGTATTCAGAGAAGAGAACGATACCATTCTGGATAAGAAAGTTGTTACTGACTCTGGAGATTCTGAGAATCTTAAACCCGGTATGATCATTACTTCCAGGCAAGTAAGAGATGAGAATTCAAGCCTTAGAAGAAAGGATATGAAATTAGTAGTCGTGAGAAATGCAGAGCCGGCAGTTTCCATGCCGACCCTTCAAGGGATCACTCAAGCGTCGCTCGGTACTGAAAGCTTTATCTCGGCAGCATCTTTCCAGGAGACTACCAAGGTGCTAAGCGAAGCAGCCATTCGAGGAAAGTCAGATAACCTTATTGGTTTGAAAGAAAACGTGATTGTCGGTCATTTAATACCCGCGGGAACAGGTCAAAGAAGATTTGGAAGGTCAATAGTAGCTTCGAAAGAAGAGTATGACGCTCTGATTAGCTCCAAGAAAGAACATACCCATTCAGTTGAATTGGAAACTAATGAGTCAATATAATGCCTGAGGAAAAGAAGGAAGAGAAACGACAATCCAACCAGATTAATATAGAACTTTCAGAGGAAATTGCTGAAGGAGTCTATGCAAATCTTGCGATGATTGCGCACTCAAATAGCGAATTCGTTATTGATTTCATCAGGTTAATGCCGGGAGTTCCAAAGGCAAAGGTAAAGTCCCGTGTAGTGATTACACCAGAACATGCAAGGAGGTTATTAAAAGCTCTTGAGGAGAATGTTAAAAAATATGAAAAAACATTTGGCCCGATAAAACAAAGTGATGAAGCTCCAAAATTTCCTATAAACTTTGGAGGGACAGTTGGAGAGGCATGAATAAAATAGATCTAATGAGAAAAGCCTGTTCTTTTTTGGAACGGGCTTTTTTAGTGCTGATTAATTTTAATTTGATATAGCAATCATCCTTTTATTTTATAATCTCATTCCCTACCTTTGCACTCCCAATTTTAGATTGACATATAAAATCAAGTAATGCCAACTATACAACAACTCGTTCGAAAGGGGCGCAAAACGCTCACTTCAAAGTCTAAATCACCGGCGCTCGACTCATGCCCTCAACGGCGAGGTGTCTGCACCAGGGTTTATACTACAACACCTAAGAAGCCAAACTCTGCAATGAGAAAAGTTGCCCGTGTAAGATTGACCAATCAAAAGGAGGTCAACGCTTATATACCAGGTGAGGGTCATAACCTTCAGGAACACTCTATTGTTTTAATAAGAGGAGGTAGGGTTAAGGATCTTCCGGGAGTTAGGTATCACATTATTCGTGGTGCACTAGATACAGCCGGCGTTGATGGCAGAACTCAAAGGAGATCTAAATACGGCGCTAAAAGACCGAAAGTAAAGAAATAAATAAGCAATGAGAAAAGCCAAGCCTAAAAAGAGGTATGTACTTCCTGATCCGAAATTCGGGGATGAAATGGTAACCAGGTTTATCAATAATTTGATGTTGGACGGAAAGAAGAATACCGCAGCAGCAATTTTCTATGATGCTATTGTCATCATTGAGAATAAGACCAAACAAGATGGATTGGAGCTTTGGAAAAAAGCGCTTGGAAATATTATGCCAACTGTTGAAGTAAAAAGCAGAAGAGTTGGAGGTGCGACTTTCCAGGTGCCCCTTGAGGTAAGGCCTGATAGGAAAATATCTTTAGGAATTAAATGGATGATAAAGTACGCTAGACTGAGAGGAGAAAAAACTATGACTCAGCGTCTTGCCGGTGAAATTATTGCAGGCTCATCTGGAGAAGGTGGAGCAGTTAAGAAAAAGGACGATACACACAGAATGGCCGAAGCGAACAAGGCCTTTTCACATTTTAGATTCTAACACCGGTAATGGCTAAAAGGGACTTAAAATATTTGCGCAATATTGGTATCATGGCTCACATTGATGCTGGTAAAACGACGACGACTGAAAGAATTTTATATTATACAGGCATAAGTCATAAAATTGGTGAGGTTCATGATGGCGCTGCCACCATGGATTGGATGGAACAGGAGCAGGAGAGGGGGATTACCATTACTTCTGCGGCAACCACGACTTTTTGGAAATACCCAACTTCTCAAGGTCAGGCATTACCCGATACCCAGGAATATAAAGTCAATATTATTGATACGCCGGGTCACGTTGATTTTACTGTCGAGGTAGAGCGATCATTGCGAGTGCTTGATGGAGCAGTGGCCTTGTTTTGTGCCGTTTCAGGAGTTGAGCCACAATCGGAAACAGTGTGGCGACAGGCTGATAAATATAAAGTACCTCGTATTTGTTTTGTTAACAAAATGGACAGAGCAGGTGCTGATTTTTTTAATGTTGTTAATGAAATCAAGGATAAATTAAAATCAAAGCCAGTACCTCTTCAGATACCTATTGGAGCTGAGGATACTTTCACCGGTGTGGTTGATCTCATCACCAATAGAGCGATTATCTGGGATAACGATGATTTGGGAATGACCTATTCGGAAATAGACGTCCCTGAGGATTTGAAAGAGACAGTGGCTGAATGGCGACAGAAATTGGTCGAGAGTGTGGCAGAGTATGACGATGCTTTGATGGAGAAATTTTTTGAAGATCCTGATTCCATAACAAAAGAAGAGATGATGGCAGCAATCCGCAAAGCTGTTATCAATATGGATATGTTCCCTGTTCTTTGTGGATCAGCATTCAAAAATAAGGGCGTCCAGGCTATGTTGGATTCTGTTTGTTCCTTCCTTCCTTCACCAATTGATCTACCACCTGTTACGGGAATTAATCCAGACACAGAAAAGGAAGAAGAACGAAGCCCATCGTCCGAGGAACCTTTTAGTGCACTCGCTTTTAAAATCGCAACAGACCCATTTGTTGGACGCCTATGCTTTTTTAGAGTATACTCAGGAAAATTGGATGCAGGCTCTTATGTTCTTAACATGAGAACAGATAAGAAAGAAAGAATTTCTCGACTCCTCCAAATGCACTCAAACAAACAAAATCCGATAGATAGTGTCGTTGCTGGGGATATTTGTGCGGGTGTCGGTTTCAAAGACATAAAGACTGGAGATACATTAGTAGAAGAAAAGCACAAGATTGTACTTGAATCGATGACTTTTCCAGAGCCTGTAATTGGATATGCAATTGAACCGAAAGTTCAGGCGGATGTAGACAAATTGGGTATTGCAATATCAAAACTCATTGAAGAAGATCCAACCCTGAAAGTGCATACTGATCAGGAAACGGGTCAAACAGTATTGAGGGGAATGGGAGAACTTCATCTTGAGATTATCATCGACCGTTTGAAAAGAGAATTTAAAGTTGAAATAAATCAGGGAGCCCCTCAGGTGGCATTTAAGGAAGCCCTTAGAACCTCGGTGGAGCATAAAGAAGTTTACAAGAAACAAACCGGTGGACGGGGTAAATTTGCTGATATATTATTTGAAATTGGCCCCAAAGACGAAGATTATAAAGAAACCGGCCTCCAGTTTGTAAATAAAATTGTTGGAGGTGTTATTCCGAAGGAATTCATTCCTGCCATAGAAAAAGGTTTTAGGGAGTCCATGAAAAATGGTCCTTTGGCTGGGTATCCTATTGAGGATATGAAGGTGAGGCTTTATCATGGTTCATTCCACGACGTAGACTCCGATTCATTATCGTTTGAAATGGCAGCACGAATAGGTTTTAGGGAAGCTTCAAGGAAGTGTAAACCAGTTTTATTGGAACCGGTAATGGCTGTTGAAGTGGTAACGCCCGATGAATACACTGGACCAATCACTGGGGATTTGAACAAAAGAAGGGGAATAATGAAAGGCATGGATTCAAAAGGAGGAGCTCAAATAATTAGAGCCAACGTTCCTTTATCAATGCTGTTCGGTTATGTTACAGACCTGAGGACTATAAGTTCAGGCCGGGCATCAGCATCATTGACTTTTTCACATTATGACCACGTCCCTCAGCACATTGCCGAGGATGTAATAGCCAAAGTTAAAGGATTGGCCACAGCTTAAATTTTTAGAAATGACTCAGAAGATCAGAATTAAACTTAAGTCGTACGACCACAACTTGGTGGATAAATCAAGTGAGAAAATCGTCAGGGCTGTAAAGACCACGGGTGCTATTGTAAGCGGTCCTATCCCATTGCCGACAGTGAAGGAAAAATTCACAGTTTTAAGGTCGCCTCACGTAAATAAAAAATCTCGTGAGCAATTCCAGTTGTGTACATATAAGAGATTGATAGATATCTACTCGAACAGTACAAAAACTGTTGATGCCTTGATGAAATTAGAATTGCCAAGTGGCGTGGATGTAGAAATTAAGGTATAGAAATCTCTTTCAATATTATGAAAAGGAACGGTTCGAATCAGTTCTTTTTCATGTGAGAAAAGATTAAAAGAATTCGAAAATAGGGCCTTGCAGAAGAAGGTTAAATTGCTACTTTTGCAGTCCGTTTTTTGGGATCAAAGGATACAGACTTATTAATAACGTAAAGACTATCAAAAAAGATGTCTGGGATAATTGGGAAAAAGGTTGGAATGACTAGTATATATGACGTGAATGGCAAGAATTTAGCCTGCACTGTTATTGAAGCTGGTCCATGCATTGTCACGCAGGTTAGAAATGCTCAGGCCGATGGTTATGATGCTATTCAGTTATCCTTCGGTGAAAAGAAAGAAAAGAACACTTCCGGAGGTATGAAGGGTCATTTTAAGAAAGCTGGCACTACACCTAAAGCAAAAGTTATTGAATTCAGGAATTTCAGGGTAGAGTTTGAAGGTCAGGTAGACCTGGGTAAGACCATAACAGTAGATCAGGTTTTTAAAGAAAATGATTATGTTGATGCAATTGGTACTTCAAAAGGGAAAGGTTTTCAGGGAGTAGTAAAAAGGCATGGTTTTGCAGGAGTTGGAGAGGCTACACACGGTCAACATAATAGATTAAGAGCTCCAGGGTCAATTGGCGCATGCTCATTTCCCTCAAGAGTCTTCAAAGGTATGAGAATGGCTGGAAGAATGGGTAATGACAGAGTAAAAGTTCTGAATTTGAGGGTGATGAAAGTCATGCCGGAAAAGAACCTCATACTAGTGAGCGGAACTGTTCCGGGAGCTAACAATTCTTATGTGATTTTAGAGAAATGATCGTGAATAAGGATATACTAATTGGAGGGACTTTCGGGAGAGAATTCCATGTGGTCTTTAAAATCAGTGATATACACTAGCAATAAAATGGAAATCGCAGTAGTAAATATCAAAGGGGAAGATACAGGTCGAAAAGCGGCACTCTCAGAAAATGTTTTTGGCATTGTGCCAAATGATCACGCCATCTATCTTGATGTTAAACAGTTTATGGCGCATGGCCGACAAGGAACGCATAAGGCGAAAGAAAGAGGAGAGGTTGCCGGTTCAACAAGAAAAATTAAGAAACAGAAAGGTACTGGTTCTGCAAGAGCTGGAGATATTAAAAACCCTTTGTTTAGGGGAGGAGGAAGAGTTTTTGGTCCGCGACCACGAAATTATGAGGTTAGACTGAGTAAAAAGTTGAAATCATTAGCTCGAAAGTCGGCGTTGTCATACAAAGTCAAGGAGGAGTCCGTTTCCATTTTGGAAGATTTTACTTTGGAGAATCCAAAGACAAAGGATTTGATGGGGATTATCGAAAAGTTGTCTTTGGTTGATAAAAAAACACTTTTTATTCTGAAGGAGAATGACAGAAACGTCTATCTGTCAAGTAGAAATCTTTCAAAGGCTAATGTATTGTACTGTGATGACATAAACACCTACGACCTATTGAATGCAGACAATATTATTATCAGCGAAGGATCAATAGAAAAAATAGAAAATTTACTAGGTTGAAATGAGCGTACTAGTCAAACCGTTAATTACCGAGAAAATCTCTGCCCTTAATGAAAAAGGCAAATATGGCTTCATAGTATTAAAAGGAGCGAACAAGGTTGAGATTAGGAAGGAAGTTGAAAAAATGTATGGGGTAAACGTTGAGAGTATAGCTACGATGATACACCCTGGAAAACCAAAGCAGCGATATTCAAAGTCAAAAGTTGTGAATGGTTGTTCATCTATATATAAAAAAGCAATTGTGACACTGGCCAAAGGTGAGGTAATTGACTTTTACAGTGGGATTTAATTAGAGTAAAATGGGCGTTAAAAAATTAAAACCAATAACTCCAGGGCAACGGTTCCGAATGGCACCGGATTTTGCTGCGATCACAGAGAGCACTCCTGAAAAGTCACTACTTATATCGCAAAAACGTAGTGGGGGAAGAAATAATACTGGCAAGATGACTGTTCGCAATATTGGTGGAGGTCACAAGAAGAAACTCAGGATTATAGATTTCAAAAGAGATAAATTTAATATTCCCGGAGTTGTTAAGTCTGTAGAGTATGATCCCAATAGGTCTGCTAGAATCGCTAAAATATATTATAATGATGGTGAGAAACGATACATCATCGCACCAGAAGGAATTAAAGTTGACCAGATAATTTTATCTGGTGAAGGAGTTGCCCCAGAAGTTGGGAACGCACTTTTTTTGTCAAAAATTCCGATGGGTAGCATTGTTCATAATATTGAATTAAAGCCCAGGAAAGGTGCCTCTATGGCTCGTAGTGCTGGTTCTTATGCACAATTGGTAGCAAGAGAAGGGAAGTATGCAACCTTGAAATTACCTTCAGGTGAAATGAGAATGGTTTTGGTTACTTGTCTTGCCACTATTGGCACGGTATCGAACGCCGACCACATGAACATTAGGTTGGGCAAAGCTGGAAGAAATCGGTGGTTAGGCAGAAGGCCGCGAGTTCGTGGTGTTGCGATGAATCCAGTTGACCACCCAATGGGTGGAGGTGAAGGCAGGGCTTCTGGGGGACACCCAAGGTCAAGAACGGGTCTAAATTCCAAAGGGAAGAAGACAAGATCTGTACACAAGTACTCGGACAAATTGATAATTAGTAAGAGAAAATAATTTAGAGAATGGCTAGATCTTTAAAAAAAGGACCCTACATAGATTTCAGGCTTGAGAATAAGGTGGAGACGATGAATGACTCCGGCAAGAAGTCTGTAATCAGGACCTGGTCGAGAAGATCGATGGTCTCTCCAGATTTTGTGGGGCATACTTTCGCTGTTCACAATGGAAATAAGTTTATTCCAGTTTATGTGACTGAAAATATGGTTGGACATAAGTTGGGCGAATTTGCGCCTACACGGAATTTTAGAGGTCATACAGATAAAAAGGACAGGAGATAGAAATGGAGGCAATGGCAAAATTAAATAATGTCCCCACATCGCCTCGAAAAATGAGGTTGGTTGCAGACTTGATTCGAGGGGAACGGGTTAGCAAGGCACTCACCATGTTGAAATATGAATCAAATCATGGCGCTGGTAAATTGGAAAAATTGCTGTTATCTGCAATAGCCAATTGGCAATTAGCAAATGATGATGCCAAACTTGAAGATGCTGATTTGTTTATAAAGAAAATCTTTGTAGACAGTGGTAGGATGTTAAAAAGAATCAGGCCTGCACCTCAGGGCAGGGCTCATCGAATAAGAAAAAGATCTAATCACGTTACAATGGTTGTTGATAATATGAATATTGATGCTCCTGTTGTTGAGGCAACTCAGAGCCAGGAAATAAAAGAGGAAAAGTCTTAAATATGGGACAAAAAGTTAATCCAATAGGCTTCAGGCTTGGTATAGTAAAAGGATGGGATTCCAATTGGTATGGAGGTAAAAACTTCTCAGATAAACTAGTTGAAGACCACGAGATTAGAAAATATGTATATGCTCGTATCCCAAAAGGTGGAATTGCAAGAGTCATCATAGAAAGAACTTTAAAGCGTATAACGCTGACTGTATATACAGCCCGACCTGGAGTTGTAATTGGAAAGGGAGGGACTGAAGTTGATAAAATTAAGGAGGAGCTTAAGAAAATTACGGGTAAGGATCTTCAGATCAATATATTCGAAATCAAAAGGCCTGAACTTGATGCTAAATTGGTGGCTGAATCTATTGCTCAGCAATTAAAAGCAAGGATTTCTTACCGAAGAGCAATGAAACAGGCAATTGCTTCAGCTATGCGGGTTGGTGCCGAAGGAATAAAAATTAAAGCATCAGGTAGATTAGGTGGTGCCGAAATGGCAAGAACGGAACAATACAAAGAAGGTAGAATTCCGCTTCATACATTACGAGCTGATATTGACTACGTGGTGGGAGAAGCTGAAACTGTTTATGGTAAAATAGGTATAAAAGTGTGGATTTTTAAAGGTGAAATTTTTGGCAAACGAGATTTGTCACCCAACGTGGGCATGATCAATGATACACAGCCGGGTTCACCTAGAGCCGCCAGAAGAAAAAAAAGGAAGTAGGACAATACGTAAGAATTTAATACCAAATGTTACAGCCAAAAAGAACAAAATTCAGAAAAATGCAGAAAGGCAGGGTTAAAGGCATGGCCCAAAGAGGGCATGAATTGGCTTTTGGTACTTTCGGCATTAAATCACTTGAGCCAGGTTGGATTACTGGTCGACAACTGGAAGCAGCTCGTATTGCTGTTACCAGGGCAATGAAAAGAGAAGGTGAAGTTTGGATTAGGGTATTTCCTGATAAGCCTATAACTAAGAAGCCTGCTGAAGTAAGGATGGGTAAAGGAAAAGGTGCCCCGGAATATTGGGTTGCAGTAGTCAAGCCAGGAACTATTCTAATTGAAACATCTGGTTTGGACAGGGAGTTATCTTCTGAAGCTTTAAGACTTGCATCGCAAAAGCTCCCATTCAAAACAAAATTTATTACAAGAAGGGATTATCAAGACGCTAAATAGGGAATGAAAAACTCAGAATTACAGTCTTTAAATGTTGATGAACTGCATGGTCGGTTAGCCGAAGAAAAAGAAGCACTCAGGAAATTAAAGTTTGCACATGCAGTTACACCGATTGAGAACCCTATGAAAATCAGGCATTCAAGAAAAACGATTGCCAGGATTCTCACACAAATAAGAATTAAAGAGACCCAAATAGACTCTTAACATGGAGAGAAACTTAAGAAAGGAAAGGATAGGCCTTGTAGTCGGAGACAACATGGAAAAAACCATTACAGTCACCGTGCAGCGAAAAATGAAACACCCGATGTATGGGAAATTCATTAAAAAGAATAAAAAGTTTCATGCGCATGATGAAAAAAATGAGAGTCACGTTGGAGACACGGTTAGGATAGTAGAGACAAGACCTCTAAGCAAAACCAAAAGGTGGAGATTAGCGGAAATTATAGAAAGGGCTAAGTAAAATGATTCAGCAGGAAAGTAGATTAAACGTAGCAGATAATAGCGGAGCAAAAGAAGTTCTTTGTATTAGAGTACTTGGTGGCACCGGTAGGAGATATGCATCGTTGGGGGATAAGATTATTGTTTCGGTTAAATCGGCCGTTTCTTCGAGCTCCTTAAAAAAGGGAACCGTCTCTACAGCAGTTGTTGTTAGAACGAAAAAAGAAGTTAGGAGGAAAGACGGCACTTATATTCGATTCGAAGATAATGCTGCAGTTCTCCTCAACGCACAAGGTGAACCTACTGGAACCAGAATATTCGGACCAGTAGCAAGAGAATTGAGGGAAAAACAATTTATGAAGATTGTTTCACTTGCTCCAGAAGTATTGTAATTATGAAAAAGAAAATTTCCAAGCTACACATTCGTAAAGGAGATACCACAAAGGTATTATCCGGGAATGATCGTGGTAAAACCGGGAAAGTATTGGATGTATATCCTGAAAAATACAAGGCAATAGTTGAAGGTGCCAATATGGTTTACAAACATGTCAAGCCTTCAGCCAACAAACCTGAAGGGGGTATTGCAAAACAAGAAGCGGCAATTCATTTAAGCAAGTTAATGGTTGTGGATCCATCTACGGGAGAAGCTACGAGGATAGGCAGAAAGTTGAATGATAAAGGGAAACTTCAACGATATTCAAAAAAAACAGGAGGATTTATTACAAATGGCTAATCCAAGACTAAAGGAGAAATATGATAAGGAGATTATTCCTGCTTTAAAGGAGAAGTTCTCTTATTCATCATTGATGGAAGTACCAAAAATCACCAAAATATGTCTTAACAAGGGGATTGGTGATGCTGTCAATGATAAGAAGCAAGTGGATGTTGGTGTGGATGAACTCACCCAGATCACAGGGCAGAAGGCAGTCGAAACTAAAGCTAAAATCTCGGTGTCTAACTTCCATTTGCGGGAAGGAATGCCGATTGGTGCTAAGGTCACCTTAAGGAGTGATCGCATGTATGAATTTTTGGATCGTTTAATGACCGTGGCTCTCCCTCGTGTAAGAGATTTTAGAGGGCTTAAGATTAAGGGGTTTGATGGTAGAGGTAACTATACAATGGGAGTTCAGGAGCAAATAATTTTTCCTGAGATCAGCATAGATAAGATTAACAAAATTTCAGGAATGGATATCACATTCGTTACTACGGCCAAGACAGATGAAGAGAGTCTTGAGTTGCTAAGAGCTTTTGGGATGCCATTTATGTCAAAAAACTAAGAAATATGGCAAGAACATCTTTAATAGCCAGAGAGAGGAAGAGAGAAAAGCTTGTAGAAAGGTATGCTGAAAAGAGAAAAGCCTTGAAAGCATCAGGAGATTATCAGGCGTTGGATAAGATTCCCAGGAATGCTTCTCCTGTTAGATTGCACAATAGATGCAAACTGACGGGTCGACCGAAAGGATACATGAGAAAATTTGGAATCTCGAGAGTAACATTTCGTGAGATGGCATTGGACGGTAAAATCCCTGGGATTACCAAAGCAAGTTGGTAGTAATAAGTTATTTTAATAATTATTGAATTTGATTAATTTTGCAGCCCCGTTTTAAGACAGGGTTGTAGTTTTTAGAGAATATATGGTTACAGATCCAATTGCTGATTATTTAACAAGAGTGCGAAACGCGATTATGGCGAAACACCGTGTCGTGGAAATACCTGCTTCGAACATCAAAAAGGAAATCACCAAAGTGATACACGAAAAAGGGTATTTCAGGGGCTATAAATTCGTAGATGAAGGCATACAAGGAACTATTAAAATAGCTCTGAAATATGATTCGAGTACGAAAAGACCGGCTATTGAAAAGCTGGAAAGAATTAGCAAACCTGGTTTAAGGAAATATGCTCCAGCTGACTCATTACCTAGGGTATTGAATGGTTTGGGTATTGCGATATTATCGACATCTCAAGGTGTGATGACCGAGAAAGAAGCAAAAAACTTAAATATTGGTGGTGAGGTTTTGTGTTACGTTTATTAATTGACAATACTGATGTCAAGGATTGGTAAAAAAATAATAAGTATCCCTACAGGCATAACTGTTACAGTTAATAAGGGAGAGGTCAATGTAAAAGGACCTAAGGGAGAACTGAGTGAAGCGATTAATCCGGATTTTAAGGTAGAAATGGAACACGGTATTTTGGTGGTTAAGCGACCAACGGAACAAAAAAGGCATAGAGCACTTCACGGACTATACCGATCATTGATAAATAATATGGTAGTTGGAGTAAGTGAAGGGTACAAGAAAGAGTTAGAATTAGTAGGTGTTGGTTATAAAGCTTCTACCCAGGACAATATTTTAGAATTAAGTTTAGGTTTTTCACATAATATATTCTTTGGGATACCTAAAGAGATTAAAATAAGTGCCGAAACAGCTAAGGGTAAAAATCCAATAGTCACATTGGAAGGTATTGATAAGCAACTGATCGGACACATAGCGGCAAAAATAAAATCATTGCGGAAGGTAGAGCCTTATAAAGGTAAGGGCATCAGGTTCGTGGGTGAAAAAATAAGACGTAAAGCGGGCAAAACCGCAGCAAAATAACAGAATAAAGTCAACATGGCTATTTCAAAAGGCGATAGAAGATTAAGAATTAGGAGAGGTATCCGAAATAAAATCAGTGGTACTTCTGAAAGGCCAAGGCTGTCAGTATTTAAAAGTAACAAAGGCATTTATGCCCAACTTATTGATGACAGTAAGGGAAATACTTTGGCATTTAGTTCTTCAGAGGAAATTGGACAGAAGGGAAAAAGAAACATTGAAGTTTCTAAGAATGTGGGAAAGAAGCTGGCTGAAAAGGCTAAAGGCTTAGGTATTGAACTAATTGTTTTTGACAGAGGAGGCTACCCATATCACGGAAGGGTGAAAGCTTTAGCAGAAAGTGCACGTGAAGGAGGACTGAAATTTTAAAATTATGTCGCAAAGTAATATCAAATCAGTTAAAGCCAGTGAAATCGACCTCAAAGAGCGTGTTGTAGCTATAAAGAGAGTTGCAAAAGTGGTTAAAGGTGGTCGAAGGTTCAGTTTTTCGGCAATTGTTGTAGTTGGTGATGGCAATGGTGTTGTTGGTTATGGCCTGGGTAAGGCAAATGAAGTAACAGACGCTATAACAAAAGGTATTGATGATGCGAAAAAGAATTTATTCAAAGTGCCGATCCTGAAAGGAACTGTACCTCATGAAGCAATAGGAAAATTTGGTGGTGGATTTGTTTTGTTGAAACCAGCTGCACCCGGTACTGGTGTAATTGCTGGTGGAGCAATGCGAGCAGTGTTAGAGAGCGCGGGAATACATAATGTGTTGGCTAAATCAAAAGGTTCATCAAATCCACATAATGTTGTTAAAGCAACCTTCAATGCCCTTGGTAAAATGAGGGACGCCTTCACTATTGCAATGCAACGCGGAATTGAATTAGATAGAGTTTTTAATGGTTAATAAGATGGCTAATAAGAGAGTTCAAATTAAGCAGGTTCGGAGTACCATTAAACGCCCTAAAAATCAGAAATTAACAATTCAGGCGTTGGGTTTGGGAAAATTGAATAGAACCGTTGAAAAGGAACTCACACCTCAAATTGCAGGAATGATAAATAAAATTGGTCATCTAGTAGTTGTAAAGGAACTGTAATATGAAGCTCAATACTTTAAAACCTGCTGAAGGGTCTACAAAGACAAAAAAGAGAATTGGAAGGGGTCAAGGTTCAGGACGTGGCGGTACCTCCACAAGAGGGCACAAAGGTGCACAGTCAAGATCTGGTTATTCCAAGAAGAGGGGCTTTGAAGGTGGACAAATGCCATTACAGCGACGGGTCCCAAAATTTGGTTTTACAAACCCCAATCGGATTGAGACAAAGCCGATTAACCTCGACACCATTCAGGCTTTAGTTGATGATCTCAAAATCAAAGAGGTTGATACTGGCGTTTTGGTTAGCCATGGATTGGCCAGCAAAAAGGATCTTGTTAAGGTGTTGGGCAGAGGTGAGTTAAAAGCCAAGGTCAACATCAGTGCTCATTATTTTTCAAAAACAGCTAAAGAAGCGATAGAAAAAGCAGGAGGTACGGTTACGGTACTGTAATGAAAAAGTTTTTTACCACCATACGGAACATTTTTACAATTGAGGAATTGAGGATTAAAATTATCAATACCCTTGGTTTGTTATTGATATTCCGATTGGGTTCTTTCATTGTATTGCCTGGTGTTGATCCTAATGGATTGGGAGGTGATGCGCAAGGCATATTTGGTATAATCGACACTTTTTTGGGCGGAGCATTTAGCAATGCGTCTATTTTCGGATTAGGCATCATGCCCTATATTTCCGCATCTATTGTTCTGCAATTATTAACGGTTGCTGTTCCCTATTTCCAAAAACTTCAAAAGGAAGGCGACAGTGGAAGAAAGAAAATTAGTCAAATCACCAGGGTATTAACAATTGCGATAACGATGGCCCAGGGCACTGCATACATCAATGCATCTATACCCCGGGAGGCTATTCTCGTTCAGAACATGTTTTTGTTTAATATATCATCAATTGTTATCCTGACAGCCGGTACAATCTTTTGCATGTGGCTTGGTGAGAAAATAACTGATAAGGGAATTGGCAACGGGATTTCAATGTTGATCATGATTGGGATTATTTCCAGATTTCCTGGAAGTATCATCGCTGAGGCTTTATCAAGAGGATTGAATCAAGCGCTGTTCTTTGTACTCGAGATTATTGCATTATTCTTTATTGTGATGGGGGTAGTAATGCTAACACAGGCAACAAGAAGAATTCCGGTACAATATGCCAAACAAGTAGTAGGCAATAAGGTATATGGAGGGCAAAGACAATATATTCCTTTAAAGGTTAATGCCGCAGGTGTAATGCCTATCATTTTCGCTCAATCATTAATGTTTTTGCCTGCTATGATTTCGGGCCTTTGGGCAGACAGCAGTGATATCGCACTTTATATAGGAACTACATTTTCAGATTTTCAGTCATGGCAGTACAATACTGTCTTTGCCATAATGATTATGCTGTTCACATTTTTCTATACGGCAATTACCATCAATCCGAATCAAATTGCCGATGATATGAAAAGAAACGGGGGATTTGTTCCTGGAATCAAACCTGGGAAGCAAACATCCGAATTTATAGATAATATTTTGACTAAGATTACCCTTCCAGGATCAATGTTTCTTGCATTGATTGCAATTATGCCGGCTTTTGCCGGAATGGCTGGAGTCAGTATTCAATTCTCTCAATTTTATGGGGGGACTTCATTGCTGATCATGGTGGGTGTGATTTTAGATACTTTACAACAGATTGAAAGCTATCTATTGATGAGACACTATGAAGGGATGATGAAGTCTGGAAGAATAAAGGGTAGGTCACAGGTAGCCATGGCATAAGAATGGCAAAACAAGCATCCATAGAACAAGATGGAACGATCGTGGAAGCACTTTCGAACGCTATGTTTAGAGTTGAATTGGAGAATGGTCACCAGGTAATAGCGCATATTTCAGGTAAAATGAGGATGCACTATATAAAAATATTACCAGGGGATAAAGTGAAGTTGGAAATGTCTCCTTACGATTTGAGCAAAGGCCGAATAACATATAGGTATAAATAATTTCATGAGTCATGAAAGTGAGAGCATCAGTTAAAAAGAGGAGCAATGATTGCAAGATCGTCCGAAGAAAAGGAAAGATCTATGTGATTAATAAGAAGAACCCTAAGTTCAAGCAAAGACAAGGATAATTATGGCAAGGATTTCAGGTGTAGATATTCCGGAAAATAAAAGAGGAGAAATATCCCTTACCTACATTTTTGGTATTGGTAGAAGTTCTGCTCAGAAGATTTTAACCAAAGCCGGTGTTGATTGGGACAAAAGAGTAAAGGACTGGTCCGACGAGGATGCTGGTGCGGTAAGAACTGTAATTACAGAAAATTTCAAAGTAGAAGGAGTTTTGAAATCTGAAGTACAGCTGAGCATCAAGCGTTTACTGGATATTGGGTGTTATCGCGGGTTGCGACACAGAAAAGGGTTGCCGGTAAGAGGTCAGGGCACAAAGAATAATGCCCGTACGAGAAAAGGTAAGAGAAAAACTGTTGCTAACAAAAAGAAGGCTACTAAGTAAAGCTTAATTGATTATGGCGCAAAAAAGAAAAGATAAAGCGAGAAAGAGGGTTGTTGTTGTTGAAGCTTTGGGGCAAGCTCATATAAGGGCATCTTTCAACAACATAATAATTTCTTTGACCAACAATTTGGGTCAAGTAGTTGCTTGGTCTTCAGCTGGTAAAATGGGATTTAAAGGTTCTAAGAAGAATACGCCTTACGCAGCACAAGTGGCCGCTCAGGATGCTTCAAAGGCTGCCTATGATGCAGGACTTCGCAAAGTTGAGTTGTTTGTGAAAGGTCCGGGTTCCGGACGTGAATCAGCGATAAGAACAATACAAAACAGTGGCATTGAGATTTCAACTATTAAGGATATGACCCCGCTGCCACACAATGGGTGTCGTCCTCCAAAGAGAAGAAGAGTTTAAAAGCTATTAAAGGAATTAATATAAATGGCGAGATATAGAGGTCCAAGGGCAAAAATTGCCAGAAAATTTGGAGAGCCAATTTTCGGTCCGAGTAAGGCATTGCAGAAGAAAGCTTATCCACCAGGACAACATGGTCGTGGAAGAAGGAAGAAGCAGTCTGAATATTCGATGCAACTTGCGGAGAAGCAAAAGGCTAAATACACATATGGTGTATTAGAAAAGCAATTTGCCAATTTGTTCGAGAAGGCCTCAAGAAAGAAAGGTATTACTGGTACACTGTTGCTGCAATTTTTGGAGTCAAGGTTGGACAACTCAGTCTTCAGGATGGGTATTGCACCTACACGAAGGTCAGCAAGACAGTTGATTTTGCATAAACACATTAGTGTAAATGGTCATGTAGTAAACATACCATCGTATCAGCTTAAAAGTGGAGATTTGGTTGCTGTAAGGGAGAAATCCAAGTCTTTAGAATCGATTACTCAAAGTTTGCTAAGTCATTCATCGAGGAGTTATTCCTGGCTTGAGTGGGATAACAGTCTCATGACTGGAAAATTCAACAACGTTCCGAATAGGGACGAGATTCCTGAAAATATACAGGAACAGTTGATTGTCGAACTTTATTCAAAATAGAACAGTTTTTATTTCTTTTTAACTAAACACTACGCTGCTATTATGTCAATATTAGCATTTCAAATGCCGGAAAAGGTGGTCATGGAAAAGGCTGATGATTTCCATGGTCTTTTTACTTTCAAACCACTCGAACCAGGATATGGTGTCACAATTGGTAATGCCTTAAGGAGAATTTTATTATCCTCCTTAGAGGGCTATGCCATCACTGGTATCAAAGTACCTGGGGTATTACACGAATTTTCAACCATAGAGGGAGTTGTTGAGGATGTCTCCGAGATTGTGTTAAACCTTAAGATGGTAAGGTTTAAAAAACTTTCGGATATTGTTGATAACAAAATCAATATTACGATCAGCAATAAAAAGGAATTTAAAGCAGGGGATATAGCTGGCGCAACCTCGTCCTTTGAAATTCTAAATCCTGATCACGTAATATGTAATTTGGATAAGAGTGTTGATCTGGAAATTGAATTAACAGTTGAGAAAGGCAGGGGATATGTTCCTGCTGAAGAGAACAAGCCGAGTGAACAAATCTTTGGTTTCATTCCGATCGATGCAATCTTCACACCCATCAAAAATGTGAAATACAATATTGAAAACACAAGGGTGGAGCAAAAAACGGATTATGAGCAATTAATAATTGATATCGAGACGGACGGATCCATCCATCCTGAGGTAGCCCTTAAAGGAGCTGCAAACATCTTGATAAAGCATTTCATGCTGTTTTCCGATCAAAGTATGGTGCTTGAAACTGCAGAACAAGCGGAGCCCGATGCTGTTGATGAAGAATTACTGCATATGAGGAAATTATTGAAAACATCTCTTAATGATATGGACTTGTCTGTTAGAGCTTATAATTGTTTGAAAGCCGCAGATGTGCGTTCATTAGGTGATCTTGTCAGATTGGAAATTTCTGATATGATGAAATTTAGAAACTTTGGTAAAAAGTCATTAGCTGAATTGGAACAACTTGTATCAGAGAAGAGTCTTACATTTGGCATGGACTTATCAAAGTACAAGTTAGAAGAAGACTAAAAAATGAGACACGGAAAGAAATTTAATCATCTTGGCCGAAAGCCTGCCCACAGGCATGCTACACTTTCCAACATGGCGACCTCTCTTATTCTTAAGAAGAGAATAAGCACAACTGTTGCGAAGGCCAAAGCCTTGAGAAAATATGTGGAGCCCATTATTACGAGGTCAAAGGATGATACTACGCATTCTCGCCGGATGGTTTTTAAATATTTGCAAAGCAAAGAGTGTGTCAAAGAACTTTTCAGTGAAGTTGCGGATAAAGTAGCCTCCAGACCAGGAGGATACACCCGAATTATCAAGACGGGATATCGTTTAGGTGATAATGCTGAGATGTGTATGATGGAGTTGGTAGATTTTAATGAATTGCTTCTTCAGGAGTCGCAAGCAGGAAAGTCTAAAACACGAAGAGGGCGAAGCAAAAAATCAACCGGGGCAGAAGACGCTAAAATTGTATCGGATGCTACAGTTTCTGAACCAACAACAGAGCAACTTGAAGAGACGGTTTCACAACCAATTGACGAAACAATAGTTGAAGATGTTGTTGCTGAAAAGGTAGTTGTGGCTGAGGAACCGGTAATTGAAGATTTGGCTACTACTGACATTGTAGATGAAGCAGAAGTTGCAGAGGTGGTTGCAGAATCTGAAGCTACAGTAGCTAATGAACTGCCTGACGACGTAAGTGAAGCTGATGCAGAAGCGCATGTTGATGATGAAGCGCCACTATCAGATGATGAAGAAGAGGATAAGAAGAAGGATTAAATCTGAAGGAATCATAAAAATAAAAAAAAGGGATCAGTTAACTGATCCCTTTTTTATTTGAGATTATGCGAAGCATCTATTCAAGATAGCGCCGTGAATTTTACTAAATTGTTCATAACACCATTCTTTGAATGTCTTTAACTCTTCACTCACTAATAGTTTAAGAGCTTTTAACAATTCTTTTTCGAAAAGTTTCTTGTCAAAACTTACTTTTGACAAGATTGTTTTAAAGTATTCCAACATGTCAAAACTCGTTTTATGGTTCAAATCTAATTTTGAATCACATTAAGAAAGACTATCAATTTAATAAATTTGAAATTAAAAGTCAAGTAATTCCGTCTTAAAAAGTTAATAAGTAAGATGAATATTTACAAGTTAGTCGGCAGTTTATTAATGGGCTTATTGGTGATACAATATCCGGTATCCGCACAGGAAATTAGTATTCATCTTGGGCCGGATGAGATTGGAACGAACCAGGCATTCACTATTACAATTACCGTAGAAAATGAGAGACTTCGTAGTTACGATGAATTTCCGGAAATTCCCGGTTTTGTGAAGCGGGGAACTTCATCTTCTTCTTCTACTAATTTCATAAATGGGCAGGTTTCATCGAGTCAGAGCATCATTCAAAATTATGTCCCGACAAAAGAGGGTACCTATAACTTACCGCCGTTCATCATGACAATAAACGATCAGCGAATAAAATCCGAGGGAAAGCAAATAAAAGTGAGTGAGCCTGTTCAATCAAGAAGACAACAGGATCCGTTCACTGATCCCTTTGAAGACTTTTTTGGCCGACAGCAGCAAGAGGAATATGTGGATGTTGACGCAGATGCTTTTTTGGCTCTGACTACTGATAAAAATGATGTGTATCAAGGAGAGGGATTTACTGTCACTTTGGCGTTTTATGTTTCTGAAGCAAATAGAGCACAAATGCAATTCTATGATCTAGGCAAACAACTTACAGAAATTGTAAAAAAATTGAAGCCGGCCAATTGTTGGGAGGAAAATTTTAACATCGAAAATATTTCACAGGAGCCTGTAACCCTCAACGGAGAAAAGTACAATCGATATAAAATCTTTCAGGCTGCCTACTTTCCATTGAATAATGAAACGATTGAATTTCCACCCGTTGAACTGGAGTTAATAAAATACAAAGTTGCTAAAAGACGGACATTTTTTGGTCAAAGTAAAGTTGAGGATTATGAGACATTTACATCCCGACCTAAATCCATAAAAATTAAGGACCTCCCACCTCATCCGTTGAAGTCCAAAGTTCCAGTAGGTATTTATGAATTAGAAGAGCAGATTAGTGGGCAGCAATTAGGAACTGGACAAAGTTTCAATTACTCATTCAATGTAAAAGGAGACGGCAACATATCCGCGATTGATAATCCATACCTGAAAGAGGATGGTGGCATAGACTTGTATCCTCCAAATATCAGACAGAACATTACACGCGGAAGTGGCCGGGTTAGAGGATTAAAAACCTTCAGTTATTTTGGTGTTCCAAATGAGCCTGGAGAATACAATCTTGGTGATTATTTCTGGCTTCCCTATTTTGATCCTCAGCGAGAAGTTTATGATACCCTCAGATCTGATTTAACCGTTTACATTACTGGTGAAAGCAAAAAGAATGAGATGATTCAAGCCAATGATTTAGGAAGTTTCTACGATCTTATGCAATTAGAGAATAACGATCTCAGATCGTTTGCAGACAGCAAATACATTAGTATAGTTGGTAATATTTTCATTTTTCTAATGCTGATCTTAACTGCGGTCTTCATTTTTAAAAAATAGTCTGCTATTTCTTAGATATTTTTAACTCTAATAAGAGTTCAAAGGCAAGATGGGAAATTCATTCGGGAAAATATTCAAGATAACAACTTTCGGGGAGTCGCATGGGCCTGCTATTGGTGTTATCATTGATGGCTGTCCAGCCGGACTGGAAATAGATGAAGGGCAAATTCAGGTGGATATGGACAGGCGTCGGCCTGGTCAGTCAAAAATCACCACGCAGCGAAAAGAATCGGATAAGGTCCGGATCATGTCTGGCATTTTTGAAGGTAAGACGACTGGAATGCCGATTTGCCTGTTAATTGAAAATGAAAACCAGAAAAGCAAAGACTATTCACATATTGCCGATTCATTCAGGCCATCACATGCGGACTTTACTTACCAACAAAAGTACGGATTTAGGGACTATAGAGGAGGAGGAAGAAGTTCGGCCAGAGAGACTGCAGCAAGGGTAGCTGCAGGGGCGATCGCCAAGCAATGGTTAAATGCCTTTAATATTTCTTTTTATGCCTATGTTTCCCAGGTAGGCAATCTAAAGGTGACTAAGCCCTATAATGAACTTGATCTCAATGGTATTGATGATAACATTGTCAGATGCCCAGATCCTGAAATGGCTAATCAAATGATTGAGTTGATTGAGGAAACACGTAAAAACCGCGATACTATTGGAGGGGTTGTAACTGGTGTGATTAAAGGTGTACCAGTCGGTTTGGGTGAGCCTGTTTTTGACAAACTTCATTCCGAGTTAGGCAAAGCCATGCTCAGCATCAATGCTGTAAAAGGTTTTGAATATGGGAGTGGTTTTGAAGGGATTAAATTGAATGGTTCCCAGCATAATGACGAATTCATTAATGATGGAGGAATTATCAAGACTAAAACCAATCATTCGGGAGGAATCCAGGGCGGTATCTCCAATGGCGCGGACATTTATTTTAATGTGGCTTTCAAACCTGTAGCGACCATTATGACAGATCAGCGAAGTGTGGATAAATCAGGAAATCCCGTCACCGTTTCTGGTAAAGGCAGGCACGACCCATGTGTTCTTCCAAGGGCTGTCCCAATTGTTGAGGCCATGGCGGCTTTGGTTATTGCTGATTTTTACATGATCCAGCAAACAAGATCCCTGAACCCAGTAAAAAGCTGATATGAAGTCACTCCCAATTCACGTCAGGATTTTAGTGGGATTATTATTGGGAATAATATGGGCTGTTCTCTCAAGTTTTCTGGGCTGGAGCCAGTTCAATATTGATTGGATAAAACCATTTGGAACCATTTTTATTAACCTCTTAAAACTCATTGCGGTTCCATTAGTACTGTTTTCGATTATAGAAGGTGTATCCAGTTTAACAGAGGTCTCGAGACTGGGGCGTATGGGAATAAAAACACTAGTTCTGTACATTATTACTACTTTAATTTCAGTATCAGTTGGGCTGATACTTGTCAATCTTTACGAGCCGGGTGAGAGGGTTTCTGAAGAGCAACGAATTGATAATCGCATTTCTTACGAGTTGTGGGTATCCTCAACGAATGGAGTCGAAATTATAGATGGTAGATGCTTAATCTGTGATTCAGACAATTCAGATCGTGTGGCAAAAATCCGAAGAACCGAAAATGAAAAGGGAATTGACCCGTCAGTGCAGGATAAATTACAGAACGCGGAGGCAACAAAAGAGCAGGGGCCTCTCCAATCCCTCGTCGATATGATTCCCAGCAATATTTTTGTGTCTTTGAATGATAATGGATTGATGCTTCAGGTCATTGTGTTTGCCATCTTTTTTGGCGTGACCCTTTTAATGATTCCAAGGGAGAAGGTAAATGGCGTCATCGATTTCGTGCACGGAGCAAACCTTGTCTTTTTAAAAAT
The DNA here is from genome assembly GCA_027592755.1 of Bacteroidota bacterium. Lineage (GTDB taxonomy): Bacteria > Bacteroidota > Bacteroidia > Cytophagales > Cyclobacteriaceae > JAJCYL01. Next base: position 107,013 of record JAQCLE010000002.1, read on the forward strand.
GGTTGAAATCGTTATGAAAGGAGCTCCATTTTTTGTCTTTGCCCTTTTAGCTGGGGTTATTAGTGAAATGGCAGGTGATGATCCATTCAAAGTCCTGGAGATATTCAAAGCGCTGGCCCAATATTCGGTTGTACTTGTCGTAGGCTTGGCGTTTATGATATTTGGATTTTATCCAGTAATTATTCATTTGGCAGTTAAAGGCATGAACTACATGTCATTTTTAAAAAGTATGGGTGCAGCTCAATTATTGGCTTTTACTACAAGCTCTAGTGTAGCCACATTACCGATGACAATGGAATGCGTTAAGAAAAACCTTGGGGTGCCAGAAGAAACAGCGAACTTTGTGCTCCCAATTGGAGCGACGATTAATATGGATGGAACAAGTCTTTATCAGGCAGTTGCCGTAGTATTTTTAGCACAGTTTCATATGGTGGATTTAACGCTAACCCAACAGATTACGATTGTGATTACTGCTACATTAGCCTCAATTGGGACTGCAGCTGTACCAAGTGCTGGCCTGGTAATGATGATCTTGGTCCTTCAATCAGTGGGTTTGAATCCGGCGTGGATTGCGATTATTTTTCCGGTGGACAGACCGCTCGATATGTGCAGGACCGTCGTAAATGTAACCGGCGATGCGACTGTTGCAACCTTGGTTGCGAGTTCCGAAGGTCAGTTAGGAAACAGCGTAACAAAATAAATGGAAACAAAATCAACAGAAAGAAACCTTTGATCAGTTTTTTGGTTAAATGGGACATCAATCCCAATAAGAACAATGGAAAATAAAATGGTAAATATTTATCTCGAAACGAATCCGAATCCAAATTCATTAAAATTTGTTGCCAACTCTATGTTAGTAGAAGGTGGTCAGAGCTTTGATTTTCCTGATAAGGAATCAGCTAAAGAAGCGCCCCTGGCAAATGAGTTATTTGACTATCCACATGTAAAACGTGTGTTTTACATGAGCAATTTCGTTACCGTAACGAAATCTGATGATGTTGAATGGATGGAAGTTCAGGATGAACTCAAGAGTCATATTAAAAATTACCTGGAAAGCGGAAAACCAATCTTATCAGAAGTTGAAATTGATAAAGAACCGGAATCGTTGGGTGATGAATCTGAAGTGATTCAGAAAATTAAGTCCGTTCTGGAGGAGTATATCAAACCTGCTGTTGAGATGGATGGAGGTGCTATAGGGTTTGATTCTTTTGATGATGGTGTTGTAACGGTCACTCTTCAGGGTTCATGTAGCGGTTGTCCATCGTCCACGGTTACATTAAAGGCGGGCATTGAGAATCTTCTGAAAAGGATGCTTCCCAACGATGTGAAATCGGTGGAAGCAGTGGACATTTAAGATTCCCTAAACCAGGGAACGAGGGCCGATACTTTTTTCACGTGCGCTTCATATTCAGGTCTGGATGCCTTATGTCGGTCGTCCATCATTGGAATGCTGATGAACACAAACAGGATGATCATTGCAACGGCTCCATTTCCTGTCCAATAATTTGTATTGGAAATGCCAAACGCAAAGAGAAACAAACCGACCCAGAAAGCCACTTCTCCAAAGTAATTGGGATGCCGGGAATAGGCCCATAATCCGGTTTTAATAAATGCCTGCTTATCTAAATTCTTATGTTTGAAGGCTATTAATTGCTCATCGGAGATCCATTCAATAACAATGGCGGAGAATGTTATAAGAAAAGCTATGTAATCCATCAGGCCTATCCCTGAAGCACTTTTCATAGCAACCCAAACCGGTGACATTCCTGCAAATACCAGCATGGTTGGGAACATGTGAATGCCTGAAAAACTTATAAGCCAATAAACCTTGCCATTCTTTCTCGCCAGATCGGTATACCTCCAGTCTTGGTGATGTAATCCTTTCCAACCTCTTATCCAGTTAATTGTCAATCTCAAGCCCCAAAAAACTATCAGGAAAATAATCATTGAATGACGTACCATATTACCTTCTGGAGAATTAATCATCCAATAGGTGGCAATCAAAATTGGGATTATGCTCCAATATGGGTCGTACAGGCTGGAGTTTTTTAGGAAAAAACTAAAAGCAAATATTACAATTGTAGCTGCTATGTCACCAACAGCTGCACTAATTAGGGTGTTTTCAAAATCAAGTAATATTCCAATATAAATGCCTGTTGCTATTGCTACAACATAGGCGATCAGAACAATCAAAAGAGAAGTAATCCGACCAGGCCGTTGTGTTTTCATATCTCCAAGATAATAACAAGTAGTTTATATGATGCTCATCATTTAACAGTCTCAATAAGTCATTATTTTATTACAATCGGGGGAATTGAATACCTGAATATCTAAATTTATCCATTACCTAAATATTGCATGATGAGAAGATTTAAATTAAGTCCAGATTTAATAGGGCTTACACTCTGTTTAATCTTTTGTTCTATAGGAATTGTCCATTCGCAACCAGGATATACACCAACGCAGGAAAACCTGGAAAATCGGGAGTGGTTCTCTAATGCAAAGTTTGGTTTATTCCTGCATTGGGGGGTGTACAGTGAGTTGAGCGATGGCGAATGGGTAATGAACCAACAAGAAATTCCGATCAATGCCTATGAACGCTTGCCAACATTCTTCAACCCTACACAATTCAATGCTGAAGAATGGGCGCAGGCTGTAAAGAAGGCTGGTATGAAATACATTACCATCACAAGTAAGCACCATGATGGTTTTGCCATGTTCGATTCTGACGTTAGCGATTACGATATCGTGGACCGAACACCTTATGATAGGGATGTAATGAAGGAATTAAAGGCAGCTTGTGACCGTAATGGTATTAAGCTATTCTTCTATTATTCCCAACTTGACTGGCATCATCCCGATTACTATCCGAGAGGTAGAACCGGTGGTGGTTATACGGGCAGGCCGGAAGCGGGAGATTGGGATTCCTACATCAATTATATGAATACACAATTGACAGAACTTCTTACAAATTATGGACCTATAGGAGGTATTTGGTTTGATGGCATGTGGGATCAGTGGGATGCTAATTGGCGCATTGATGAAACGTATTCCCTTATTCATAAATTGCAACCTGGTGCTTTAATAGGAAGTAATCATCATAAAGCGCCGTTTCCGGGAGAAGATTTTCAAATGTTTGAACGCGATCTCCCTGGGGAGAATACCATGGGCTTCAATCAAACATCGAGCATTTCTGATCTTCCACTTGAAATGTGCGAGACAATGAACGGCTCATGGGGGTATAATATTAGAGACCGACGATTTAAATCTACTCATGAGCTTATACAAAGTATGGTTAAATCGGCAGGATATGGGGCTAATTTTCTTCTGAATAGCGGCCCAATGCCAAATGGAAAATTACAGCCAGAGAATGTTGACACGTTGATGGTAATCGGAAAATGGTTAGAAAAGTATGGGGATGCGATATACAACACAAGAAAAGGGCCCGTATCAGCAAAAAAATGGGGAACATCAACGCAAAACTTAAAAACGAAGAAAGTATACCTGCACATTCTGGATTTTCAGGAAGAAGTATTATTAATACCAGAATTTGTTGCTAATCTGCAATCGATGGTTTTCTTTGACGATAAAAGTAAAGTGAATTTTGAAAAAACTTCATACGGACTAGTTTTGCAAATTCCAAGGAGCAAAAGAATTCCCATTGATACAATTATTGAAATCCAGTTGAAGTAATTTGATTATGCAGTTAGAAAATAAAACAGCAGTAGTTACTGGTGGTTCCAGTGGAATTGGAGCGGCAATAGCAAAAAAATTTGCAGGAGCCGGGGCGATAGTTCATGTGTTGGATATGAATCAACCGGAAATTAAAAATGATTGGCAAAGTGCTAATGTATTTCATAAATGTGATGTGTCAGACCAGGCTAACGTTATCGCCGTATTTAACGAAATTCTTGCAGATACATCGGTAGATATTCTTGTAAATAATGCCGGCATTGCACACATCGGTAATGCTGCCACAACATCCGAAAGTGATTTTGACAAACTTTATAGTGTCAACGTAAAAGGGGTTTACAATTGTATCCATGCCTGCATTAATGCTATGGTAAAGAATAATGGCGGAGTTATTCTGAACATGGCATCCCTGGTGGCATCAGTGGCAGTCAGTGATAGGTTTGCTTACAGCATGACCAAGGGTGCCGTGAGAGCCATGACTTTTTCTGTGGCCCAGGATTTTATTAAATATAATATCCGTTGTAATTGTATTTCCCCGGCAAGGATTCATACACCGTTTGTGGATGGGTTCATAAAAAAGAACTATCCGGGAAGGGAAAAGGAAATGTTTGAAAAACTTTCAAAAGCACAACCAATTGGACGTATGGGACAACCAGAAGAAGTAGCAAACCTTGCTTTGTTTTTATGTTCAGAGGAAGCCGCGTTCATTACAGGCAGCGATTATCCCATAGACGGTGGTTTTCTTAAATTAAATAGTGATTAATTGCATTAAAAAAATAAACAATGAAGCTAGTAAGATTCGGTAAACCAGGCGCCGAAAAGCCGGGAATTCTAAATAACAACCAGGAGATTCTGGATGTAAGTGACATTGTCAATGATTATGACGAGAACTTTTTCGCTTCCGACGGGGTTGCAACTTTAGAGAAAAATTTAGCCAAATCATCTAAAGTAAAAATACCGGCAGGGACAAGACTGGGATCCCCTATTGGACGGCCTTCAAAAATCATCTGTGTCGGATTGAATTATGCCAAACATGCTGCTGAAAGCGGTATGGACATACCAAAGGAACCCATCCTTTTTTACAAGTCGACGACATCGCTTACCGGACCCAATGACAATATTATAATACCAAAAGGAGGCGATAAAACTGACTGGGAGGTTGAATTGGCCATTGTCATAGGCAAAAGAGCTAGCTATATTGACAAGGCTGAGGCATTTAACTATATTGCCGGATATGCGCTTCATAATGATGTTAGTGAACGAGCGTTTCAGTTGGAAAGAGGAGGACAATGGTTAAAAGGTAAAAGTGCAGATTCATTTGCCCCTTTAGGACCCTGGTTGGTAACAAAAGACGAAATTACCAATCCAAATACTCTTGATCTTTGGCTCAAATTAAATGGCGAAACGATACAATCCAGCAATACATCAGATATGATATTTGACGTACCCCATTTGGTGAGTTATATCAGCCAATTCATGACATTGTTGCCTGGCGATGTGATATCAACTGGAACCCCTTCTGGGGTAGGTATGGGCTTAAACCCGCCGAGGTATCTTAAGCCGGGAGATATTGTAGAATTAGGAATCGATGGATTAGGCATTTCCAGGCAGGAAACTGTAGCCTACCAAGGGTGAGAATTGACGCTCATCACCGGTATTACTTCATTTAAACCAATTCTTTAAACTGTATAAATGGATTTAGGAATTAAAGGGAAGGTGTTCTTAGTTACAGGTGGTGCAAGTGGCATCGGCGAAGCGATATGTAGAAGCATTGCTGCTGAAGAAGGTATACCCGTTATTATTGATAGAGATGATAAAAAGGGAGTATCTCTCGCCAACGGACTTAAATCATCAGGCGCCTTTTTTATAAAGACGGATTTAATTGAAGAAAGCCAATGCAAAAGCGCCGTTGATACGACTTTTAAAAAGTATGGCAGGATTGATTCTTTAATTAATAATGCGGG
>JAQCLE010000153.1 GCA_027592755.1 Bacteroidota bacterium
CAAAGGTTTGAACTTTTTCCGCTATTTTATCCGTTTTTTGAAATTAGACTTTCGGATAGTTGTGAAATAAAATCATTAGCAAAAGAGCAATTAAGAAATGCGCCCATCGATCAAAACCTATACCGAGTAAAAAGAAGCCTTCAAAATCAATCTTTTGTTGTAAACCTTCAATAAAAGGAATGAGTTGCTTCAGCATAAGCCTCCACTTTATCGCTGTAGTAAGTATTGAAAATACTGGTTTTCCGTCAGAAAAACATCATTATCTGGGATACCTGATGCTCTCAACCATTTCCTGTACTTCCTTTGGTGGCTCTGGCGTAAAATGAGATACCACTCCGGAAACGATGAAATTGAAGATCATTCCGAGCGTTCCTATTCCTTCAGGAGAGATTCCAAACCACCAGTTTTCTTCAACATTTTGTTCAGGAAAAAGAAACTTGAAATAAATGATATAGAATGAAGTGAAAAATAATCCTACGATCATACCTGCAATTGCTCCCTCCTTGTTGATTCTCTTACTGAAAATTCCCATAATGATAATTGGGAAAAATGAAGACGCTGCAAGACCGAAGGCAAACGCCACCACCTGCGCAACAAATCCGGGAGGATAGATACCAAAAATTCCTGCAATTATAACAGCAACGCCAGCCGAAATCCGGGCTGCCTTCAATTCTCCCTTCTCCGATATATTGGGATTTATCTGTTTTTTGATAAGGTCATGAGCAACTGAGGTTGAAATGACAAGAAGCAAACCTGCTGCCGTTGAAAGGGCTGCCGCCAATCCACCAGCCGCAACCAGCGCAATAACCCAGTTGGGTAATTGTGCGATTTCAGGGTTGGCCAAAACCATGATATCTCTATCAATCGTCAGCTCATTTTTGTCAGGATCACCAACGTAGTTTATCAAGCCGTCGCCATTCTTGTCGTCAAAAGCAATCAAACCGGTTTCCTCCCATTTACCAAACCATTCCGGCATGGATGAATACTGCTTGTTTGAAACGGTATTGATGAGATTGGTTCTTGCAAAAGCAGCTACCGCGGGTGCGGTTGTGTACAAAATCGCTATGAATATCAGGGCATAACCCGCCGATATACGTGCATCCTTTACTTTGGGAACTGTGAAAAACCTGACGATCACATGAGGTAATCCAGCTGTTCCTACCATAAGCGCAGCAGTAATAAAATAGATATCAATCAGGCTCTTTTTAGGAGTTGTATACGCAGCAAACCCCAACTCTTCATGGAGTCCGTCTAATTTATCGAGTAAGTAAACCCCATCTGCGGTTGTTCCTCCAAAACCAAATTGCGGTATGACGTTTCCCGTCATCAGCATTGAGATAAAAATTGCAGGCATCATAAAAGCAAAAATGAGGACACAGTATTGCGCCACCTGCGTATAGGTGATTCCTTTCATTCCCCCTAGCACGGCATAAAAGAAGACGATTATCATACCTATCAGCATGCCAGTATTCACGTTAACTTCAAGGAATCGTGAAAACACGACCCCAACACCACGCATTTGTCCGGATACATAAGTGAACGACACGAAGATGGCGCAGAACACAGCAACTGTCCGGGCGGTGTTGGAATAGTACCTGTCACCAACAAAATCAGGCACAGTGAATTTTCCAAACTTTCTCAGGTATGGTGCCAGGAGCAGGGCAAGTAAAACATAACCGCCGGTCCAGCCCATAAGGTATACCGCACCATCATATCCCATAAATGAAATCAACCCGGCCATGGATATGAAGGATGCAGCAGACATCCAATCAGCTGCTGTTGCCATGCCATTTGCCAGCGGAGAGACATGCCCACCTGCGACATAGAATTCGCTGGTACTACCAGCTCTCGACCAAATGGCAATTCCAATATATAGGGTGAAGGTTATCCCTACTATGAGATAAGTCCAGGTTTGTACATCCATAAGGTTTAACGATTATTTTTCATCAACATCATACTTGCGATCAAGCTTATTCATCAGTCGCACATATACAAAAATGAGAATGACAAAAACATAAATAGAGCCCTGTTGAGCGAACCAAAACCCTAGTTTGAAGCCCCCAATGCGGATTGCATTCAATTGCTCAACAAGTATGATTCCAAGTACATAGGATGACAAAAACCATATTGACAGTAGAATGGCGAGATATTTCAAATTTGTTCGCCAATACGCTTCGTGAGATTGATCAGGCATAGGTAGGGTAATTTTTAATCACCAAATGTAATATTATCGTGACAAGAACAAAGTTTGGAAAACTCAATTCAACCAACATCAGTTTATTTGATCTCTATACAATCGTTTTTGAGCGCTTATTTTTGTTTTTTTGCCCTTTGAAAGTTTAAACCAACTGTTATGAGAATTACTTTTATCAATTCCTTATTTATAGGATTTATTCTTCTTCAAAATTGTAATTCACCAGAAACAAACATGTCCGCGACCGATCAAAGAGTAGAAGACTTATTAAAACAAATGACACTTGAGGAAAAAATAGGTCAACTTAATCTCTACAATGGCACCTGGGATGTTACCGGTCCGGCTCCTGCCGAAGGTGATTCCAAAGAAAAATATGATAATATTAAAAAAGGCCTGGTTGGCGGTATGCTTAATATTTTAACCGCAGAAGCAACGCGTGAAGCACAGGAACTGGCAGTCGAGAACAGCCGATTAGGCATTCCCCTTATTTTCGGATATGACGTCGTTCATGGCTATAAAACGATGGCACCAATCCCACTGGCACAAGCCGCTAGCTGGGATCCCGAGGTGGCAAGGAAAAGTAATGAGGTGGCAGCCCTTGAAGCCTCATCGGCAGGCGTTCATTGGTCATATGCCCCGATGATAGATGTCACCAGGGATCCAAGATGGGGAAGAATGATGGAAAGTCCCGGTGAAGATCCTTACCTGGCATCAAGATTTGCTGAGGCCTGGGTCGATGGTTTCCAGGGAGAAGATTTGGCAAATCCACATACATTGGCGGCCTGCGCCAAACATTTTGCCGGGTACGGTTTTGTAGAAGCCGGCCGGGATTATAATAGCGCTGATATCAGCCTTCAGACCCTATACAATATTTCTTTACCTCCATTCAAGGCAGCAGCTAAGGCCGGCGTTGCAACAGTCATGAATTCGTTTAATGAAATAGCTGGAGTCCCGGCTACAGGAAGCGAATTATTACAAAGGGATCTTTTAAAGGGAGATTGGGAATTTTCAGGATTTGTTGTCTCAGACTGGGCCTCCGTTGGAGAAATGATTACCCATGGTTTTGCAGGGGATGATGCGGAAGCTGCTTACAAAGCGTTGAAAGCGGGCAGTGATATGGATATGGAGGCAAGGGTGTATGAAAGAGCTCTTGGGAAAGTGATCAACGACGGTCAACTGGATGTATCCCTTGTGGATGATGCGGTAAGAAGAATTCTCAAAGTGAAGTTTGATTTAGGTCTTTTCGATGATCCTTACTTGTATTGCGATTCAGAAAAGGAGCAGAACAATTTACTCACCCCCGATAACCTTGCTGCATCTCGCGATGCTGCGAAAAAATCTATTGTTCTGCTGAAAAATAAAAATAATCTGTTACCACTTAAGAAATCAGGGAGTATAGCGGTTATTGGATCATTGGCAGAAAGTAAGGACATTCCACTAGGAAGCTGGAGAGCTCAAGCTGTCACTAATTCTGCCGTGTCGTTACTCGAGGGAATTCAAAGTGCAGTTGGTACCAATGCTCAGGTTAATTACACACCCGGTTATACCCTCACCGAAGGTTTAAGAAGTTTTACAACCGAGTTAAACATTGTAACTGAGGATAAATCCGGGTTTGCTAAAGCAATTGCTCTGGCAAAAAGTTCGGATGTGGTTATCCTGGCAATGGGTGAAGATTGCTGGCAAACCGGAGAAGGTAGAAGTCAGACCTCAATCAATTTGAAAGGTAGCCAGGAAGATTTACTGAAGGAACTTCTAAAGGTAAATCCAAATGTTGTTATTACGCTTATGAATGGCCGGTCACTGGCAATTCCATACCTGGCTGAAAATGCTCCGGCAATTTTGGAAGTATGGCATCTTGGTTCAGAAGCTGGGAACGCTATTGCCGATGTTCTTTTTGGAGATTACAATCCATCGGGTAAGCTACCTGTGTCGTTCCCTCGTAACCTGGGACAAGTGCCTATCTACTATAATCATAAAAATGGTGGACGTCCTGTTCCAGATGGTGGAAACACTGTTTTCTGGTCGCACTACACCGACGCTCCCAATACGCCACTATTTCCATTTGGCTATGGTTTGAGCTATACCAATTTTGAGTATTCTGATTTCAAGCTTTCAAAAAACCAGATGAGCGCTTCCGAAACCATTACTGTGTCGGTAATGGTTAAAAATAGCGGTTCAGTTGATGGTGAAGAAGTTGTTCAATTCTACATCCGCGACCATGTAGGCAGTGTAACCCGACCCGTTAAAGAATTAAAAGGTTTTCAGAAAATTTTATTAAAAGCTGGGGAAGTAAGGACCTTAAAGTTTGAAATTAGTCAGGAAACACTCTCCTATTACAGGCTTGATTTGACTTTTGGAACAGAACCCGGCGATTACACGGCTATGGTTGGAGGTAATTCAGAACAAGTTTTATCAGCCGGATTTGAATTGCGTTAATTTATGAGGATTCTTTTTCAGGGCGATTCGATAACTGATGCAGACAGGAATCCCCTGGTTAAACGGTTCAATGAAGGTCTTGGGCTGGGGAATGGTTATGTCTCTCTTGCAAGTGCCGAACTGTTGGCACTTGATCTGAATAACGAATATGAAATATACAACCGTGGGGTTAGTGGAGATAAAGTTTTTCAATTAGTTGATCGCTGGGAAAGAGACTGCATCAAGTTGAAACCCGATGTCCTCAGTCTCCTAATTGGAGTTAATGATTTCGGCCATACCCTCAATCATGAATACAAGGGCACCCTCGAAGTCTTTGATCATGACCTGAGGAAATTACTCCGGAAAACAGCCACTCGACTCCCTGATACACAGTTAATACTTGGAGAGCCATTTGTAGTTAAAGGAGGAACCCGAATAAATGGAGACTGGTTTCCTGATTTTTTAGAGTATCAGAAAGTAGTAAAGGATATTGCCTCAGAATTGAATGTGCCCTTTATTGCTTATCAGGACGTCTTTAACCATGCCCTTGAAAAAGCGCCCGCATCTCATTGGTGCCCCGATGGTATTCATCCTTCGCTGGCTGGATCTTTTTTGATGAAGGAAGCATGGTTGACCGCTTTCAAATCACTTATTCATTCATAAAAGATACACGGTGACATTTCTAACTTCGATTTGCAAACCGGTAAATAATCAATCCGGAAATTACTTCAGCGTTTCTTTAAAAAATGAGACAAGCAACAATCAAAATTCTTAAATTCGCGTCCGCTACATGTATTTTGAATCATAAAAAACTTACGAATAATGACATATAGAGCTTCTAATGATAGGTATAGTAAGATGGTTTACCGACGTTGTGGTAGAAGTGGCTTAAAACTTCCGGTATTGTCGCTTGGCCTATGGCACAATTTCGGTAGCGTGGATGTTTTAGAAACCGGGCGAGAAATCATTCACCGGGCTTTTGATTGGGGTATCACTCACTTTGACCTGGCCAATAACTATGGCCCACCTCCAGGGTCAGCAGAAGAATTCTTCGGTCAATTGTTACAAAAAGAGCTCAAGGCCTACAGGGATGAATTGATTATTACGACTAAGGCGGGTTATCTCATGTGGCCCGGTCCCTATGGCGAGTGGGGTTCAAAGAAATACCTCATGGCAAGTCTGGATCAAAGCCTGAAGCGCATGGGCCTCGAGTATGTAGATATTTTTTATTCACACCGTCCTGATCCTGATACTCCGATGGAGGAGACCATGGGTGCTTTAGCGCAAGCGGTTCAACAAGGTAAAGCACTTTATGTAGGGTTGTCAAATTACAATGCCAAAGAAACAAAACAAGCCATAGGTATTTTGAGGCAGATGGGGATTCAATGCCTCATTCATCAACCCAAGTATTCCATGTTCGTTCGTTGGACTGAAGAAGAAGGTCTGTTTGATATGTTAGAGGAAGAAGGCGTAGGATCCATAGCTTTTTCACCTTTGGCTCAAGGCCTGCTGACTAATCGTTATCTTCATGGCATTCCAGAAGATTCCAGAGCCGCAAAATCTCATGGATTCCTTCAGGAAGAAGAAGTATCACCAGATAAAATTGAAAAGATTAAGAAGCTTCATACAATCGCCGAAAAGCGTGGCCAGTCGCTGGCGCAACTTGCACTTGTCTGGACTTTGAGAGACAGGCTAACGTCTACCCTTATTGGTGTGAGCAGACTTGAACAACTCAAAGCCAATATCGATATTATCGACAACCTGGACTTATCACAAGAGGAAGCTCAGCAAATTGATGCTATTTTATTTTAATATAAAATTATTGAAGTAGGCACTTAATAAATACAGATCACTTTGTAAGGACATGGCTTGTGGTCAACCAT
>JAQCLE010000031.1 GCA_027592755.1 Bacteroidota bacterium
AAACGTGGCAAACATTAAGCATTACGGGATATTGCAACTTTATTCATAAAGGTTCGGATGAGTGTGATGGAATATAATTAATAGTTTTTTTTGATTTCCAGGCCATTACTTCTACATAGTTCTGCTATCAGTCTTTAATTTGATTCAAATCATTATTTTATTTTGTGACTGATTTATATTTGTATCGAATAAACATTTTAATTTAAAACTGAGATGGTAATTGGTGTCCCTATAGAAATCAAAAACAATGAGAATCGCGTTGCCCTAACCCCGGCAGGAGTTAAAGAATTGTCCAAGCGAGGTCACAAATTATTTATTCAATCAACAGCCGGCTTGGGAAGCGGTTTTTTAGACGATGACTATGAACAAGCGGGTGCTACAATCGCTTCTTCCATCGAAGAAGTCTACAGGGCTGAGATGATTATAAAGGTTAAAGAGCCCATTGAACAGGAATATGGATTGATCAAAAAAGATCAACTTGTTTTCACATATTTTCATTTTGCTTCTAATGAGCCCTTAACAGAAGCAATGATGAATAGCGGGGCTATTTGTTTGGCTTATGAAACTGTGGAAAAGGCCGATGGAAGCCTTCCCCTTTTGATTCCAATGTCGGAAGTTGCCGGCAGGATGTCGGTACAACAAGGGGCAAAGTTTCTTGAAAAACCAATGAAAGGCCGTGGAGTATTACTTGGAGGTGTTCCAGGGGTAAAGCCAGCAAACGTTCTGATTATCGGAGGCGGGATAGTAGGAACTGAGGCGGCAAAAATGGCTGCCGGACTTGGTGCTCATGTAACCATTGTAGACCTCAATCTTAACAGACTGAGATATCTAGACGACATAATGCCACCAAATGTGGATACGGTAATATCAAATGAATATGTATTGCGTGAGCTGAGTAGTAATAGTGATTTGATTATCGGTGCGGTTCTTATTCATGGAGCCAAGGCACCTAAATTAATAACACGTGACATGCTCAAACAAATGCGACCTGGTACGGTTCTAGTGGATGTTGCAGTGGACCAGGGTGGTTGCTTTGAAACCACAAGGCCTACTACCCACCAGGATCCGGTTTTCGTAATTGACAATGTGGTCCATTATTGTGTGGCCAATATGCCAGGAGCGGTTCCCTACACATCGACCTTGGCACTCACAAATGCGACATTACCCTATGTCATTCGACTGGCCGGTAAAGGATGGAAAAAAGCATGTAAAGAGGAGATTGATTTAAAATCTGGCCTTAATGTGATCAACGGGAATGTTGTCTACAGCGGAGTTGCTGAAGCATTTGATTTGCCTTTAAAAAATGTTGAAGATTACCTCAATTAACTTTCGGGTAGGATGGGAGGGAATTTATGAAATCAAATCTCCTGGCCTCATGATCAATTTTGCAGCAATAAGTAACGGATCCATTAGTCACGACTAGAAAATCGGCTTTTAAAACAGTGCTGTATTTCGCTGCCTGATCAAAGGTTGACTGATTGATATTTTCCCGGAACGATTTGCATTCAACTACCATAAAGCATCCTCCATTATTGTACCTAATGTGGATATCACTCCTGTTTGACTTTTTCCCATATTTCACTTCCTTCTCAACGGAAATGAGTGATTTAGGATAATACAGATCGTTGATCAAATGATTGATCAAACCCTGTCTAACCAATTCTTCAGGGGTAATTACCAAGTATTTCTTCCTGACAAAATCAAAGATCAATGTTTGACCATCCACAACCTTTGTTTTTGGAGAGTAACGTGGTATTTCAATTGGGTACATAGGGTAAAATTATAATAATGCGATTGTTCTAGTATCTTCGATTGAAAGAAGTATGAATGTATGAGATATACGGATATTCCTGAAGAATTCCATTCTTTCGAAAATGGATGCCCTTTCAAAAACTGCAAAATGTGCAATACAGACCTCACAGCTCCGGATGCACATTACGTCATTGAAAAGGCTATTCGAAAGTATACAGGATTTAAAGCCTGGGATGTTGTTTTTGAATATGCCATTTGCATGAGTTGTGCAAATAGTTTCCGCCAGCAGCTTTCTTCAGAATCCATGCGCAGTATCGAAAAATACTTTTTGGATAATGTTGATATTGCTCGCCATCAAAGGAAGTTGAATGTGGAAACACCAAATATTTTAGATTTCACCTCAACGTGCCTTGTTAAAGGGATCACCAAAGATGAAGTCGAAGAATACCAAATCTATGGTGAATGTCGTGGCAATCAATTTATTTATAACGCCATGCCGTATATGATAAGTGGCCAGGCGATGGATGAGATTGCCAACTTACTTTCAGTTCAAACCCTTGATGAACTCGACGGTTTTGCTGAGAAACATCTTGGCCCATCTCCTGAATTGGAAGGACTATTTAAAGGGAAAAAAATAGTATTAATCTAAAGGAGATCAGTCCTTATTTTGGACCTCAACCTTAGCAATTTCTGATATCAGGAACTTTTTACCTGTTTTCAAATCAAGACAAACTGACCGGGTTCTTTTCTTCTGTTCTTTTTGAAAAAGCCTTTTATTAAAACTAAACACCTCACCTATGTCAATATCCGATAACATTTTGGTCGCATCACTCCCTCTGTCATATCGGCTCAAGGCTTTAATCAGTTTAGGATCAGCGCATGTTGATGCTTTGGGTGAATTGAAATGAAGTTTGATAACGGGCAATAGATCTTCGGGAAAAACATGATTTCTTATCAATGGCTGTATCAGGTTTTGAAAATTTTCTCTCCACTCTTTTCCATGTGGTTTTACCCTGGTCTGAAATTTTTCAAATGTGATAAGATGAGCCACCTCATGGATATAAGTAATCATGAATTGATAGGGATTCAAATCGAAATTAATGGTGATCAGATGTTTTTTCTCAGATATGAGATAGCGATAATCACCAAGCTTTGAACTCCTTGAACGGGTTATTTTCAATCGGAAACCGTAATAATTCAAAAGATCATTGCAATATGCTACTGCCCGGGATGGAACATACTTAGCGAAAATTTGGTATTTATTATGCAAATGCAAGGATGCTATTGACGGTTGAAAAACTAATCAAAGCTGCTATTACTTTTTCCTAAAAACAAGTTTTATTGGCACACCCGAGAATTCAAAATTAGCTCTTAATTGGTTGGTAAGATAGCGTTCATATGGCTCTTTGATATATTGAGGAAGGTTACAAAAAAAGGCTATTGTTGGTGTCTTTGTTGGTAATTGAGTCAGGTACTTGATTTTAATGTATTTGCCTTTAATTGCCGGTGGAGGGTAACGCTCTATTTCTTTTAGCATGACATCATTCAAAGAAGATGTGGAAACGCGGCGTACCCTGTTCTCCTGTATTTTTAGTGCCAGTTCGATCGCTTGAAAAATTCTTTTCTTCTCAATAACTGATGTGAATATTACAGGTACATAGTTCAACGGGCCAAGTTTTTCTTCGATTTGTTTCTTTACCCTGTCTGCAGTTTTGTGATCCTTTTCAACAAGGTCCCATTTGTTAACCATTATCATTATACCTTTCTTATACCTATGGGCTAATGATATAATATTCATATCCTGTGACTCAAATCCATCGGTAGCATCAACAATTACAATGCATACATCGCTATCTTGTAAGGCTTGGATAGCCCTCAATACAGAGTAAAATTCAATATCCTGGGTGACCTTCGATTTTTTTCGAATTCCTGCCGTATCGACGAGAATAAAGTCTTTGCCAAAAAGCTTATAATGACTGTTGATTGCGTCCCTGGTCGTACCGGCTTGGTCTGTAACTATACTCCTCTCTTTACCTAGCAATGCATTAAGAAATGATGACTTCCCAACATTAGGCCTTCCGAGAATTGCAAACCTAGGTATACCGTCTTCGGGGTTTCCTACATCATCTGTTTGAAAATATTCAACAACCTTGTCAAGCATATCACCGGTACCACTACCCGTCATTGACGAAACTGCATAAATGTCATGTGAAAGGCCTAAAGCGTGAAATTCGTGAGACATCATGGCCTTTTCCGCAGAATCGGCTTTGTTGGCTACAATTATATGCGGCTTACTTATCTCCCTCAGAACATTTGCAAAATCTTTGTCCAGATCTGTCATCCCATCGATGCAATCGACCATTAAAAGAACGACCGTCGCTTCATCGAGTGCCTGCTTTACCTGTGTCCGTATTGCCCCCTCAAAAATATCCTCAGAACCAACCACATACCCACCTGTGTCAATCACGGTAAAATGTTTGCCATTCCATTCGGCGTAGCCATAGTGTCGGTCTCGTGTCACACCAGACTCATTATCCATGATAGCCATCCTTCTTTCAACCAGGCGATTAAACAGGGTTGACTTACCAACGTTTGGTCTACCAACAATAGCAACAATATTAGACATCTTTAAAAATTTGCGGCAAAGATAGGATTAATTGTCTGCAACCATTTTGCAGAACAAAATTCTGGGCAAATTCTACCTGAAGAATATTAACAACGATCCTGCGGCTGTAAGAAATATTATGAGTTTACGGTAATGGGCCTCTTTAATTACTGCAACCAGCTTTACCCCAACAAAAAGGCCAAGCAAAACAGCCGGAAGCAGGTACAACCCAATCATCAGCGATTCTACGGTAATGGTTTTCCAAACAAATACATGAAAGGGAACCTTGAAAACATTAATGATTAGGAAAAGCCATGCACCTGTACCAATGAACTGATTTTTGGGCAATCTCATCGCCAGAAAAAATAAGTCAGTAAAACCACCGGCAAGGTTACCTACCATGGTGGTGAAACCTGCCATCAATCCCATGCTCCCAGAAAATGACCAGTGGCTGGGGACTTTCTGTATTTTCATCCGATCAAAAACGTACATCGTAATCGCCGAAAAAAGAATGATCCCTGCCATCCCCTGTTTGAAAATATCTTCAGGTAAATCATTACCGAACCATACACCCAGTAACACTCCAATTATCATCCAGGGCAAAAATCGTATGAGATATGCCCATTGGGCATGTCTGTGGTAATAAATCACAGCGAAAATATCCCCGGCAATCAACAAGGGAACGACGATTCCGGTAGACGCTCTCCCTCCATAGACATAGACCATGCCGACAACAATTACTACAGCAATACCTTTTACACCGCCTTTGGACAAGCCAATAATAAAAGCACAGGTCAGTGCTATTGTCCATTCAATCATCGTGTTGGGGATTTATGGGATAGCTTATTTGATCGATACGCAAGTTAAGCGCTTGAGGTTAATGGGTGTTATAAATGAATCTCTCCTTAGTTAAGGTGAGGCCTCCTTTGTATCTTAGCGGGATCTAATGGGTTGTCAATCTCCTGGTTTCATGAAACCAAATTTTACCAGGAAATCATCTGTTCTTTCAAGTATTTCCTCATCGAAATACGTGGCATATTTTTCATTGCCCTCAGCCAGATAGTGGCCCCTACCCTTATAAGTGATCAAATCATAGTAATTGCCCAATTCTATCATCTTTGTTCTAAAAAAATTAACTGTGTAGGGAAGAACCTGGTTATCAACATCACCTCTAAAACCTATGGCCGGGGGCATGTTTGGTTTAAGATTGTGATAAGGAGAGATACTCCATATTTCATTCCGCCTGTCGCCCATTATCATGTCGATCCAGGCTTCTATTGTATTGACGTTGCTCGAAAAGAGCAATAAGGCATTGGGAACGGGGCTGATCTCCAGATTGTCGGTTTCCTCATTGACATCATCTATCAAAGCAGTCGACAAAGCCAACTGGCCTCCTGCAGATTGACCGCCAACGACTATTTTATCTAGATCAATTTTTAACTCTTCGGCGTTTGCCCTTAACCACCTAATCGCCGACCTGGCATCCTTGACGCATTCTACCAAAGTAATATCCGGATCTGGATAGGTATTATCTTCATTCCTAGAAAGTCGGTACTGGAACGAAAACGTAACAAAGCCCTTTCGGGCATACCTTCTACATACTTCATAAAACTCTTTACGATCACCAGATACCCAACCGCCTCCATGGAAAAGGGCAATAGCAGGATTAGCACTTTTTTGCAGCGTAGTCGATGTTGAAAACATGTCCACTACGAGTTCTCTTCCGGCGACATTTTTATAGACTTTCTCTTCCTGATTGACGGAGACCTCCTGGGCGAAGGTTTGGAATGTTAAAAACACTAGAAGGCTGTTAATACCAATCAATTTTATCATAGTCATTTGTTTTATTCTAAGCCCTTTTGCTTTTTTGGATCTTATTTTCATATTGCTACTGTTTCACTCAAAATTTTCTGATAAGTCTTCCTTGCATGGTCATACGCTGCAATGGCATCGGCCATTTCATCCTCGTCATAAAACTGTTTTTTTGATTGCCAGCATTGTTCAACTCCTCTTATTAGCCATTCGACACTTTTCTTGCTTGCTCTTACTGGCTTGTTACCAACTGTAACCCAGATTGGATTGGTGTGGCTGGAAGGGAATATTCTCGTGGCAACCCAACTGCTTTCAGTAATGTCAAGATCGAATTCAAGTTCTTTTAAATCAGCATTGATATCAATCATCTTGGAATCAACAGGAGTTCCGTTGACGATGAGCTCTACTTTCACTTTGTTGTCAGTTGCTGCCCTGGTGATACTCCATGGTTTGGAACCGAAATCACCGCCCTCAGTAATGTACAAATTCGTAAAATGCTCATGATTGTTTTTCAAATGAGCAGCGGCGCTGACTTTCACCTTAACTTTACCCTGTCTGTCCAGTGGTATTGTGCCGTTTTGGTCACCACTTTTTTGACCATTAATACTGAAGTCAATCAAATGACTGAAACCATCGGATACGTAATTGGTCCCCTTGCTAATGCCCTCACACCAGGCATCATAATTAAGGTCACCTTCCAAACGCACATAGGACCGCCAGATACCAACCCTTGATCCTGTAATACAGGGGAAATCAGTCTCACCACTAATCCGGGTTCGAAATCCTGCATTGAGGGTATGGTACCACATGTTGAGTTCCGCCACCGGCCATGTATCTCCTGTCGAAATAAAATCGACAGCCGGCACAGAAGTTCCGTCAGGTCCATCAACCATGTGAGTCACATCCACCACATATTCGTTAGCACCAATGCTGTTGTAAGGTGGGACTTCGTAAAATGGGAGTTCTTCAGAATTCATGTTGATGCCATATCCGGAATGAGCCGGCCCACATACCGCTCCCTGTTTTTGCGCCCATTTGAGCGTATTTAGGCCAAGCGTTGGCCAATGCTCATAGGACTCTCCACCCGGATAAATCTGTTCCTGTAACCTTAGTAAAACGAGATGTCCCGATTGATGAGATCCGAATCCTGAGACTTCCACATCATACCTCATGGTATAAGGATAAATTGATTTTTCATCTGTATCGCCAGTAAAGAATTGTTTCTGATAGTCAAATCCCGGCCCCCAGGTCAATACACTTCCAACCTTCAGGTCTTCTCCCAGAATGTGTTGAAGCATGTCTTTTGGCAGAACACCCTCGGATGGGATGGTGTAATGGGCGCACCCAGCCGCATGGATATGATGATCTCCAGACCAGTATCCAAATTCGCTTGGATCGATCCAGCGTTCCATGGTTACATCTATTTTTTCAGGCCCTCCATCAATAACAACTTCTTTAACCTGCGTTTCATACTCGGGGCCACGGCTGACGAATACCTCATATTTTCCATTGGGCAAACGAATTTCTTGGCCACTTGTCCGATAAACCTGTGGTTGGAACCAAAAATCCGGAGGAACACGAGAAGATTGCGCTGGAAATATTTTCCCATCTTCATCCCGGATAACGAAACTTGTCATTACATCTTCACCACTTTCATCCGTTACCTGATCAAATGTTAATGGGTATGTCGGTTCAACGGTGAAAAGGATTGGCAACTCAGATCTGAAACCAAGATCCTGGGTTCCTTGTCCTACATCAAAAGCAAATGTGATTTCTCGTTTCCCAACATCACGACAATAAATATCAACGATCGCATAGTTGATTTCAAGCCCTGATAATGGAGGAATGGACGGTGTATGATACCACGTTCCCTGGGGAAGGTAGGTTTTGACATGAAACAAGGGGTCTTCCTTGGAAGGCATTTCCATGCCTTGTCTATGGTGTTCCATTTGCATTTGTGGCGCCCCTGTATAGTCAACCCTGAGTGGTGCGGTTACCCCGGCTTCATTAATTATTTTCACCAGAAAGCGTTTTGACTCCTTTTCAAATAAAACCGGCAATGCAGGGCCCAATTGTGATTTCACCCTGGACTCCGGGTTAATATTGACTCCTGCCAGGCAAAAGGGGTCAAGAATGGCTTGAATTTCCTTTCTAACAGAAGAATCATTGTCTATCTGGTATGCTTTGTTGAGGGCCTGCAGGGATGCCGACGGTAAAGGTGAACCGATAAAATCCAATTGGCGGGTAAGACGTTTTACATGTTCTGCAAGCGGCTGAATATCCACTTTTTCAACCACTGGTAAAGAATTATTCTGAGTACCTGGTGGCGACTGGTTTTGGCTACAGGAAAAAAGAACAGGCAATAACAGAAGTGCATAACAGTGAAAAGCTCTCATGACAAATAAAGTTTTAGCGCAATAATTTAGACAAATATTCGTCGCATGTCTATTGTAAGAAACAATTAATTGTCTAAATGAGGTCAGAATTTCTTTAAATATTCATCTTTCGTCAACCACAACTCTTCAATCCGGTACATATGGAAATGATCATGCATCATGGCATGACGCAGAAGGATATAGTGTGAGTATTTATTGAACTCCGGATGTACCGCAGTCTTACTCCAGAGGTCATTCTCAAAAGATTTCACAAGTGAAACCATTTTTATCCGTAGCTTAAATTGGAAATCAATTTAGATCAGAAGCCAATTCCAATTCTAACGCCACTCCTTTTCACATCCAAAATACTTGTGACGAAATCGACCCGCACCACTTTGAAAATATGCTCCAATCCAAACCCCAATTCCATATATCCCGCTATGCCTGGAATTTTTAGGTAATGCATAGAAGCAACGGATTGCATCTTCAGCTTTCTGATCAGTGGAATTTTATTGAATACAAATCCGTTGAAATGATGTTCAAAATGACCGGTAAAATATTTGTCATTGGTGCTATAGAGGTAATAATCTAAAAGTTGGAAATTGTTGATGTCGAATTGGGCAAATTCAGTCCTATTGCCATCAAAGTGTTCAAAATCAGGGAAGGCCATCTCATCATTGCCAAAGAAAAAGCCAGCCTCAGCCTGTATTTCGGATTTCCCAACAAGTCCCAAATCCCATTTGTCATTGGCCCAGAATCGCAACTCGTTGAACGAAACATCCGAACCGAAGAGATCATAACCTTTAATGAATTCGACATTCAATATCGGTAATTTGGATCCATAGATAATCTTTCTGTCTGGCCGTGAAATATATTTCTGATTGAAAATGAAACGGAATCCAAGGGACGTTTTCAGTGCCTGGTGCTTTGGAAAAGAAGTATCGGTAACTGCCAAATTCAAGGGGTTATTATTAGTAAAATCACGTTTTTCTTTCTTCCGGAAGGAATAATCATCCGTATTAACAAGATCAGTCCTTTGTGAATATTCAACTTTAGCAGTCATCATGATGCCATTTTCCAGCTCCGAGCGATATCGACCTTCCCAGAAATCGCGGGCATAAAGTTTCATGTAGTTCTTGCCAATAATCAATGTTTCAAATGTGTTGATCAGTGGGCTGATGGCACCTGGATTAAGCTGTTCCACAAAACGACCGAAAGTTGTTTCGATAGAAGAAAACCTTTTGCGATTGTATTGGTATTCCAGGTTTAGTTTCGTATTGAACCTGTCATTTCCAAAACCATACCGGATGGCTGGTTTGATCTCATATCGGCGCTCCCGTGATAAATCTTTCCGGAATCCGGCATCAAAATTCAGTACCAGACCTTCGACAGTGTTGTATTGCAGCGCCTGGGTAATAGGGTCAATGCGAAAGGATTTTTTCTGGAATGAACTTCGATGTGTATAGCCACTTACCAATAAATTTCCTACACTCAGCTTATTCCCCTTTCGATCAACTGAATCTTTATAATCTTTCGACTCACGAATCACCTGAAGACTATCTTTTACAGTATAATCCCTCCTTTCAAGAGTAGTGAGCGGGATAGGCCTGATAGCCTTCCAATAAATTGAATCCCTTGTGTTGGCCTCCTCGTTGATGGCCAGGATTTCATTGGTAAAGTATTTTTTCTCCCTAACCGGTTCCACTTCATAGTTCGAATAAACCCCAACGAAATTCCCCTTCCCTTCAAAACCAAAAACCTTAAGCTCAAAAATGAACTTTTGTGACAAAAGCATCCAGACATCATCAGTGACAGGGGCAAAAACCTGCTGAATTCGCAGGCTATCAACGAATTCGATTTGGTTGGCTTTTGTTAGGAGAATATCAATGCTATGAATGCGCCATGAATCCTCCATGATGTAAATGAAGCCACTGATGACAGGATCATTCGGCCGTTTGGGGATTACCTTAATTTTATTGATCAGGTACGAGCCCTCCATTTTTGTGCCCTCGAGTTCATAATCGTAAAACATGAAAGCATTATTAGCGATCGGGCTTACAATACCGCGTTGGGTGAGCCCCTCATATTGCTGAAGGTTATCGTAGATGTTCACCATCATTTCTGAAGCCTGGTTAAAACTGAAAGCGTTATTGTATCCGCTTACTTTCGAGGAGATCATGGTCTCTTTAATTTTATCCGGCTTTTGAAAGCTGAATTTTGAAACCGATTCGGAGAGATAGACTATTCCAGTATCGATGGTCACAGGAATCCCAAAAATTTTGTCCGGTCTTTTATCGAGGGTTTGAAGGCCTTTGATATAGACATCACACGAGTAAGAATCAACCTGTTCAAGATAGAACTTACGTTTGTTGATGGTTTCTCTCACAATCCGATCTGCCGGATTCTCTCCGGCAGTGACGATAATTTCATCCAACTCAACAACTTCAAATTCCAGGGTAACATTAAGTATCAGGTCATTTTCACCAATACTTACTTTTTCCCGAATGGATTTGTAGCCAACATACTGGAAAACAATGGTGTAGTCCCTCGAGGCCAATTCCATAGAGTAATAGCCCTGAGAGTTGGTTGTCGTTCCATTGGTAGTGCCTTCAATATACAAAGTGGCAAATGGCAAACCCATTGAATCGGTATCAACTACTCGACCATGGAGTTTAGACGCCTGGCTAAGAAACGGAAGAAAAATTACAACAAGGGTTACGAAACCAAACTTCATTTTATGGGTTACAATTCAGGGTCAACGCAAATTTGATGGATTTGATTCCTTTTTGCAGACAAAAAGATTTTAATACAAGATAAAATAGAAGGACATAGATTATTGAAATCAAGAATCTTTGTTCTTTTGTCTTGGTCTAAAAAGATCATGAGTAAAATTGTGATATGAAAAACAAAGTTGTCATTATTACCGGGGCCACATCAGGAATTGGCCGGGCCTGTGCGTTCGAATATGGGTCAAAGGGCGCACTCGTAGTTGTAACAGGTCGCGATCAGGAAAAACTTAATAGGCTATCGGATGATTTAACAGGCTCAAATATTGAGCATCATTCAATTCTTGCAGAGGCAAGTTCTAAAAATGACAACAAAAAAATGGTGAAAGAAACTATCGCCAAATTCGGTCGGATTGATGCTTTGATAGCGAACGCTGGTATCGGAATGAGGGCCCTTTTCGAGGACATAGATTTGTCCGTTTTTCTTAAGGTTATGGAAGTGAATTTTAACGGCACAGTCTATGCAACTAAATATGCACTCCCTCATATTCTTGAATCCAAAGGATCTATCATAGGAATTTCTTCCATCAATGGTCATCGGGGAACGCCGGCCAGAACAGCATATACGGCTTCAAAGTATGCAATGGAAGGATTCTTTGAATCATTAAGGACTGAAGTTTTCAAACGTGGTGTTCATGTGCTCGTAGTGAGCCCGGGGTTCACAAGTAGCAACATCAGAAATATTGCGCTTTCTGCCGATGGTACTTCGCAAGGTGAATCGCCAAAGGATGAGAATAAATTGATGTCGTCGGAAGCGGTGGCAGTTGCCATTTATAAAGCGCACAAAAAAAGAAAACGAGACATAGTGCTCACTGTGCAGGGAAAAATGGCTGTTTTCTTTAATAAATGGATTCCTTCGGTTTTGGATAACATAACATATAATATGATGCTGAAGGAGTCGGATTCACCAATGAAGGGGAAAACATAAAATGCTTAGTTTTTCCCCCCAACAACAATGACAATTTCTCCTTTTACCGGCTTGGCCGAGAAATACTCTACCAGGTTTTCTAGTGTGTCATTGACAGTTTCCTCATAAATTTTGGTGAGCTCTCTGGAGACGGAAGCAATTCTGTCACCGCCAAAATTTTCGGAAAACTGCTCAAGCGCTTTAACCAGCCTATGCGGGGACTCATAAAAAATCATTGTTTTTCTTTCTTCCAAAAGTTCCTTTAACCGTGTCTGACGCCCTTTTTTATGAGGAAGAAACCCCTCAAATACGAAGCGGTCTGCCGGAAGACCTGATTTGATTAAGGCTGGCACAAAAGCCGTTGGCCCGGGCAGACACTCCACTTTCAGATTATTTTGAAGACATTCCCTAACGAGTAAAAATCCGGGATCAGAAATTCCTGGTGTTCCGGCATCGGAGATAAGCGCCATGATCGAGCCACCAGAAAGTTGATCAATAATTGATTTCAAAGCCCTGTGCTCATTGAATGCATGGAAACTTTTCAGTGGATTCCTGATGTCATAATGTTTCAAAAGCTTCAATGATGTCCGGGTGTCTTCAGCCAGAATGTGGTCTACTGATTTGAGAATTTCAAGTGCACGTATTGTGATGTCACCCAGGTTACCGATAGGGGTGGGTACGAGGAAAAGGGAAGTTTTCTCCATTAAATCAACTGATCAATGGCTTTGGCTAATTCCCGGTCTTTGTCTGTAACGATGTCTCCGGCATCATGCGTACTGAGCTCAATAGTTACCTGGTTGTAAACATTCGACCAGGTGGGGTGATGATCCATCTTTTCAGCGATTAAAGCTACCCGGGTCATGAAACCGAAGGCTTCCTTGAAATCTTTGAATTTGAAATCCCTAACGAGCTTGTTGTTTTTTTCCTTCCACATCCCTAAAGATCATGAAACCTCACATAAATATCAAAAATCAGCGCTACCTGGGGTACGCGGGAATGGGATGACATCCCGGATATTACCCATCCCCGTTACAAACTGAACCAGTCTTTCGAAGCCGAGTCCAAATCCGCTATGAGGAACGGTACCAAATTTTCTTGTTTCCAGGTACCACCATAATGTATCCTCATCAATGCCAAGCTCCCTGATTTTATCATAAAGCTTGTCATAACGTTCCTCACGCTGTGAGCCACCAATTATTTCACCAATACCCGGGAAGAGAACATCCATTGCTGCTACGGTTTTTCCATCGTCGTTCTGGCGCATGTAAAAAGCTTTAATCGTTGCCGGATAATCCTTTAGAATAACCGGTTTTTTAAAATGCTTCTCTACCAGGTAACGTTCGTGCTCAGACTGTAAGTCGGCTCCCCATTCTTCAATCAGGAATTGAAACTTCTTCTTCTGATTGGATTTTGAATTCCTGAGAATGTCTATTGCTTCAGTATATGTTAACCGTACAAAATCATTATCAACGATAAATGCTAATCTTTCCAGAAGAGACATTTCACTCCGCTCCTCCTGCTTTTTATTTTTTTCTTCTTCAAGCAATCGTTTGTTAAGGAATTCAAGATCAGGGGTGCAATTCTGCAGGGCATATTTGATGATATATTTAAGCATCTCCTCGGCCAGATCCATATTGTCGGTGATGTCATAGAAAGCCATTTCCGGTTCCATCATCCAGAACTCTGCGAGGTGGCGACTTGTGTTGGAGTTTTCAGCCCTGAAAGTTGGCCCGAAAGTATAAATTTCCGTGAGCGCCAGGGCTGCTAGCTCGCCTTCTAATTGTCCTGAAACAGTCAGGTTCGTCTCTTTACCAAAAAAGTCTTTTGTGTAATCAACTTCGCCCTTATCGGTTTTCGGGGGATTTGTTGGATTCAGGGTTGTTACCCTAAACATCTCCCCGGCACCCTCGGCATCTGAGCCGGTTATGATCGGTGTATGGATATAGACGAATCCTTTGTCGTTAAAGAATTTATGAATAGCATATGCCAGGTTATGCCGAACCCTCAGAATGGCCGCAAAAGTATTTGTCCTCGGCCTCAAGTGTGCTATTTCTCTAAGAAATTCCAGGCTGTGACGCTTGGGCTGAAGTGGAAACTTTTCAGGATCAGCAACACCCAGTATTTCAAGTTTCTCAGCTATCAGTTCAACCCGCTGCCCGGCTCCCTGAGACTCATTCAATTTACCGGAAATCGACATGCTGGCGCCTGTTGAAATGGTATCAAGAATTGAACTGTCAAATTGTGCCGGGTTTACAACTATTTGCAGGTTGTCAATTGTGGAGCCATCATTAAGGTTAATAAAAACGACATTTTTACTTTCCCTTTTCGTGCGCACCCAGCCTTTGACACAGATAGCTAAGCCAACTGGTGTTTCTGTTAAAGCTGTATTTATTTTAGTTCTTTTGAGATGACTCACAACTATTGATTTACTCATTAAATTGCCCGCAAAAGAACCAAAATTGCTGCCGGATTCCAAGCTGCAACCACGTTTAAGCAATTACGGTATAAAATTTGCTATGTTGTCGCCTTTTGGTCTAAATTTGGTATTGAAAAAGGTACCTAAAGACGTCAAATATCTAATTCAACGCCATTTTGCAGAAGCTTGGACTCACACAAACCTTAAGTCAAAAGCTGTCTCCCCAACAGATTCAGTTCATTAAGCTTTTGCAGGTACCAACGGCGGAACTGGAAACACGAGTCGAGGAAGAATTAGAGATTAACCCCGCTCTTGAAGAAGGCAAGGATGATCCCGAAGAAAAAGAAGAGGATTTAGAAGAGGAGGAGTATGAAACTTCAGACGATGATATAAATATTGAAGATTACCTCCAGGACGATTACAGTGGTTATAAAATGCAGGGCGACGGTCCCAATCCCGACGATGAAAATAAAGAAATGCCCATTTCGATCGCCACTTCATTAAACGAGCAGCTTGAGATACAATTGGGTTACCTAAGATTGGATGAAAGACTGGAGATGATTGGCAAACAACTCATAGGTAGCATTGAAAGTGACGGTTACATAAGACGTGATCTTGAAGCGATCGTTGA
This sequence comes from Bacteroidota bacterium, assembly GCA_027592755.1. Lineage (GTDB taxonomy): Bacteria > Bacteroidota > Bacteroidia > Cytophagales > Cyclobacteriaceae > JAJCYL01. The sequence goes on from JAQCLE010000031.1 coordinate 15,285, forward strand.
TGATATTGCATTTGCACAGAATATTGAAACCGATATTGATGAGGTCGAGAGTGTACTCATGAAAATCCAGACTTTCGATCCACCTGGAATCGCTGCAAGAAATCTACAGGAATGCCTTCTTCTACAGCTGGAGAGAAAACTTGATGATGGTTTGAATGTCCAGATTGCGATCCGAATTATAAGTAATTGTTTTGACGAATTTACTAAGAAGCATTACGACAAAATCACAAAAAAACTAGGGCTCGAAGATGAGAGCATGCTCAAAGAAGCCATTCTTGCAATCACGCGATTAAATCCAAAACCAGGGGGTAGTTCAAGTGGATTGGTTCGTACACAATATTTAATACCTGACTTTATTTTAAACAACAATAACGGCAAACTTGAGCTAACCTTGAATTCAAGGAATGCCCCCGAATTGAAAGTAAGCCAGTCTTATTCCGAAATGCTCGATGCCTATGGCAAAAGCGACAAGAAAGATAAAAAGCTCAAAGAAACGGTAAACTTTGTAAAACAAAAACTGGATTCGGCCAAATGGTTTATTGATGCGATAAAGCAACGACAGAATACTCTACTTAATACGATGAGAGCCATTCTTGAGTATCAATTCGAATTTTTTCAGGAGGGGGATGAAAGTAAATTAAGGCCCATGATACTCAAGGACATAGCAGATAATATTCAGATGGATATTTCAACTGTTTCGAGGGTGGCTAACAGCAAATCCATTCAAACAGATTTCGGGATATTTCCATTAAAATATTTCTTCTCTGAAGGGATTTCAACAGATTCAGGTGAGGACGTTAGCAGCCGGGAAGTAAAACATGTGCTCAAAGAAATGATTGATAAGGAGAACAAAATGAAGCCTTTGTCGGATGATAAGATAGAAACAATGCTCAATGAAAAGGGCTATAATATCGCTAGAAGGACAGTTGCGAAATATAGGGAGCAATTAAATCTTCCGGTAGCAAGATTGAGGAAGGAGCTTTAAGTGACACAATTTTTAAAAGCGCTTTCCATTGTTCTTAACCCATTAATTATGCCTACAACGGTCTTCGCCGTTATCATCTACATGGCTCCGGAGGCGGCCAGCCCTCTAAATTTGGATCAGTCATTTGACATATTATTGCTACTTGGCCTGACAACATTTTTCATTCCCTTGCTGAGTCTTGGTTTTTTAAAACTCTCATCTTCAATTAAGAACTTTGAATTGGAAAGCCGAAAGGAAAGAATCATGCCTTTCCTTTTTATGACATTATTCTATGGCCTGACCGCTTATATGTTTATTTTTAAAATAAGGGTCAATGATTTTCTGACTGTAATTCTAATTTCAATTTCAGTACTTGTACTCTCGATTGCCATCATAACCTTTTATATTAAGGTCTGTGTTCACAGTACCGCCATCGCGGCTGTGGTGGGATTTACTTTGGGCATTATTGTAAGAATGCCCTCGGCCTCGCTCATATACCCTTTAATTGGTGGAATAATACTGCTTGGTGCGATAATGAGTGCCCGATTATCTCTTAATGTTCAAACACCAGCTGAAGTAGCAATTGGCTCAGGATTGGGATTTATTTTTGGATTGGCTCCAATCCTGATATTCACTTGATTCATGGGAACATCTCCTGGAGCGCCTCCCACAACTTATACTTAAGTTCCCTATTTTGGTTCAAGTCGCCAATTGAATCAGCACTTAAAACGCGGACATCATCTATTTGCTGAATTTGATACTTTTCAGCTTCATACTCAATTCCGAAAAGCAGGTATTGTTTATGGCCAGACTCAATATCCAAAGCCGAAGAAAAGTCCGGATCAACGACTTTAATAGAAGCAAGTAGTTTTATAAAAGTATCATTTTCCTTCTCATCCAGATTCCCCAAAACAACCATTGTCTCCGATTTTGGCGTTCCGTAATCCGTTTTGGCTTCGGCAACTTGTCTATCAGTTGAAGAAGATTTTCGATTAATGATATAAATTTCTTCAGTAATAAAATGTTTCAAAAAAGAATTCTCCTTCTCCATCAACACAGTTCATCATAAATTTCTATTACCTCATCTGCTGCTTTATCCCAGGTTCTTTTACCAGCTTCAGCTTGAAGTTTGTAAGCATACTTTAATGTTTCAACAGGATTTTTGACTAAGGCCTCCACAGCATTTGCAAGCTTAAAGGTTTCCCAGCAATTGAATTTCTTAGCACTGGTCAACACTTCGCCAGCACCGGTTTGATTCGTCATAACTACGGGAACTCCAGAATGGGCCGCTTCAAGAGCCACCATGCCAAAGGGTTCAGCGCTGGAAGTAATAAGGAAAATATCTGTTTTCAAAAAAAGGGATCTTACTTTTTTCAGTGAAATAAAACCCGGGAATTCAAACTTCTTTGTCAGGTTGTGTTGATGAACTTTCTTTTTGATATCGTTCAGTAAATAACCGTCGCCAGCCATTACAAATCTATAATCTGAATTTCTGTCGTTAAGTGTTTTGGCTATATCTATAAAAAAGCCCGGAGCTTTTTGTTTCGTAAAGCGACCGACAAAAGTGATGGTTGGTTTATCGGAAGGGAAACTTTTCTTGATCGCAGGTTGATCAAAGACTTCAGCGAATGAATTATGAACTACGGATATTTTCATAGCATCAACTTCATAGTGCTTTTGTAGAATGTTCTTTGTCAGATGGCTAACTGCAATTATATGAGAAGCCTTATGAAGGCAAAGACGTTCGAGATCATAAACACCCTGACTAATTTGGGGTGATGATCTTTCAATTTCGGTTGAGTGAATATGAAGCACTACAGGCTTTCCAGATTGTTCACCAGCAGCTAAAGCTGCCGGAAAAGTCATCCAATCGTGTGCGTGGATAATGTCAAAATCCTGATGAGCAGATATTTCTGCTGCTACTATAGCGAACCTGGCCACTTCTTCCATTAAGTTTGACCCGTATCCACCTTTGAATTCATAGCCTTCATCAGTGAACTTGGTCTCAAGTTTAACGGTTCGTTTTTTAGTTCGCGAAATTTGGAAGCTCTCGGGTGAAATGTAGGGTAGAAGTTTGGAGCCAATTTCTATATAGGAAAGGTTAGCCCAATATTCTTCCTGTGAAACCTTCTCATAACGTAGTTTGGCATCATTGGCGCTCAATATCTTCCATTGACCTGCTGCGGCTTTTTTCGGAGCATTTGGCATAACAAATTGGATTTTTAAGCCCTTCTTTGCCAACCCGGCCAATAACCCATGCGTAGCGATACCCAGGCCCCCTGAAATTTCAGGAGGATATTCCCAGCCAAACATGAGTACTCTTTTCATATAGCTTTTACAATATCAGCAAAATCACGTGACTTCAAAGATGCACCACCTACTAAACCTCCGTCTACATCTGGTCGACTAAATAAATCTGCAGCATTATCCGGCTTCACACTGCCGCCGTAAAGAACTGAAGTGTCATTAGAAATATCACCGAATTTGGTGGCAAGATGTAAGCGCAATTCATGGTGCATCTCCTGCGCTTGATCCGACGATGCTGTTTTGCCGGTGCCAATGGCCCAAATTGGTTCATATGCAACCACAACTTTTTTAAAGTCCTCATCTGAAAGGTGAAATAATCCGTTACTAAGTTGATCCTTAACAAATTTGATGTGGTTTCCGGATTCTCGTATGCCCAGGGGTTCACCACAACAAAAAATCGGTGTGAGGCCCTCGTCCAAAACTTTGGACACCTTTTGTGCAAGAAGCGCGTCATTTTCATTAAAAAACTCCCGTCTCTCGCTATGCCCAATAATAACATATGTAGCACCTGTTGACTTAATCATTGAAGTTGAAATTTCACCCGTATAAGCGCCCGAGTCTTTTTCATGACAGTTTTGAGCTCCAACACCAACATTCGGTTGACCTTTTGCGAGGTTAACAACAACTCCAAGAAAAGGTGACGGAGGGCATAGCACCATTACTCCATTCCCCCGATACTCATCCTTAACCATATTTATTACTTCCGATGCCAATGTTTGCGCTTCTGTCAGCGACTTATTCATTTTCCAGTTACCTGCTACTATTTTTTGTCTCATGTTTTAAAATGTTAAGATTTGCAAATCAATGGAATAATATATAAAAACATGAGTAATATTTCCGATTTAAAAGTTACCCTTGTTCAAAGCCCCCTTCATTGGGAGGATATCGGTGCCAATCTTGCAATGTTCGAAGAAAAAATCTGGCAAATCGGACAACCTACTGATTTGATCGTCCTCCCCGAAATGTTCTCGACTGGATTTTCAATGAACGCCACAAAGCTGGCAGAACAAATGGGTTTGAGAACATTCAAATGGATGAAGCAGATGTCCGCACAATCAGAAGCAACCTTGTTTGGGAGTTTCATTGCAAGCGAAAGAGGTAAGTATTTCAATCGGGCAATTGCCATGAATCCGGACGGAAGTTATGATCAGTATGACAAGCGACACCCTTTCAGTCTCGGTAGGGAGCATGAATTGTATGCCGCAGGAAAAAAGAAGGTAATTTTTGAGTTAAAAGGCTGGAAGATTTGTCCTCTGATTTGCTATGATTTACGTTTTCCTGTATGGTCAAGAAACAGATTTATCGAGGGACATCTTGAATATGATATTCTCGTTTGCATAGCCAGCTGGCCAAAACCAAGAATAAGCGCCTGGGACACCCTTCTCAAGGCACGGGCAATCGAGAACTTATCCTATGCCATTGGCGTTAACCGTATTGGCGTTGACGGCAATGAGCTCAACCACGTAGGACATTCAGCTATATATGACTACCTCGGAGATACAGTATGTGATCTTGAAGATCAGGAAATCATGCAAACCTCCTCTTTGAATTACACTGAATTGAAAGAATTCAGAGAAAAACTTCCTTTTCATCTGGATGCCGATCATTTTGAAATTAAAACCTGATGGAGATCATTCCTTATCAGTTGCCTAAAAGACCTTAATTTGTAGGATATGAAATTTAGTAATCCAAAATTTTCTGTTAGAGTCTCAAGTATAATCACCCTCTTCTTCTCAATAATGCTGTCTGGTCATTTTGCTGTGGGACAACATTCTGTTGCACGGGAGTGGAATGAAGTTTTATTGGATGCCATACGAAAGGACTTTGCCAGACCGACTGTTCATGCACGAAATCTTTTTCACATTTCCGTTGCTATGTACGATGCCTGGGCAGCATATGATCAGGTAGCAGACCCATTTTTATTAGGCAATACGGTTGGTGACTACAACTGTGAATTTGATGGTGTTGACGCACCAAATGATATCCAGACAGCAAGAGAAGAAGCAATCAGTTATGCAGCCTTTCGCCTACTTAAGTATAGGTTTGAAAAATCCCCTGGTAAAAATGAAACTTATGATCAGATAGACAATTTGTTTACCCAGTTGGGATATGATGACACATTTACCTCAATAGATTATTCCACGGGCGAACCTGCTGCCTTAGGAAACTATATAGCCAAATGCATTATTGATTTTGGGCTTCAGGACAATTCCAATGAGGTCAATGGCTATGCTAATAAATACTATACTTCCGTAAACGAACCACTCATTCTAAGTTTACCCGGTAATGAAAGTATGACTGATCCCAATCGCTGGCAACCACTCGCTTTTGACGTTTTCATAGATCAGTCCGGCAATCAAATACCGGGCAACATACCCGATTTTTTGGGCCCGGAATGGGGCAGTGTGACACCATTTTCCCTTTCGGAGGAAGATTTGACTGTTTATTCCCGTGATGACGATGAATATTGGGTGTATCACGACCCGGGCCCTCCCCCCTACCTTATTCCAGGTGATGAGACAGCGCTCACGGAAGAATATAAGTGGAACTTCGAACTGGTTTCCATTTGGTCATCGCAACTGGATCAAGACGATGGAGTACTATGGGATATCTCACCCGCCAATATTGGCAATATCCAGTCATACCCGGAAACCATTCAGGACTATCCAAATTTTTATAATTTACTTGAGGGCGGCGATACCAGTATCGGCTATGACCTGAACCCTCGAACAGGATTGCCATATGAACCCCAAATGGTTCCAAGAGCTGATTACGCAAGGGTTTTGGCAGAGTTTTGGGCCGATGGCCCAGCTTCTGAGACGCCCCCGGGGCACTGGTTTACAATTATCAATTATATCAATGACCATCCCGATGTAGTAAAAAAATTTAGAGGTGAAGGTGAGATTTTGGATGACATTGAATGGGACGTGAAGGGCTACCTTCTTCTTGGTGGTGCCATGCACGATGTAGCAATTGCATCTTGGGGCATTAAGGGATGGTATGATTACTTAAGGCCAATTAGTGCTATTCGATATATGGCTGAACAGGGTCAATCCAGCGATCCTACTAAAATGAGTTATTCTGAAAGCGGGATTAACCTGCATGAAGGATACATCGAACTTGTTACTGCAGGTGACCCGGTTGAAGGCACTGATGGAATCAACATAGGTAAAATTAAATTGAAGGCCTGGAAAGGACATGATTATATCGTGAATCCGGATGTTGACCAGGCTCACATGGATTGGATTTTGGCGGATAATTGGTGGCCTTACCAAAGGCCCACATTTGTGACGCCTCCATTTGCCGGATACATCTCAGGGCATTCGACCTATTCTAGAGCGGCAGCTGAGGTGCTAACGTTGATGACAGGTGATGAATATTTCCCCGGTGGTATGGGAGTATTTGATGCTCCTAAGAATGAGTTTCTCGTGTTTGAAGAAGGACCAAGTGTAGATATTGAATTACAATGGGCAAAATATCGGGATGCCTCTGACCAATGTAGCCTTTCAAGAATTTGGGGAGGAATTCATCCTCCAGCTGATGACATACCCGGTAGGAAAATCGGAGCGGTGATAGGTGTTGAAGCTTTCGAATTTGCTGAGAAATATTTCAATGGTGTGATTACTGGGATAGGGGATGACATCAGAAATAACAGCTCACACGAAATGAAAGCCTATCCTAACCCTCTGGGTAGTGGAGATTTTATAACGGTTGAACTAGCCAAACCCGGCCCAAAAGTGCTTCTGGAAATTTATGACTTAAATGGTCAAAATATTTTCCAAAAGACTTTTGACAAATTTGAAACTGAACTACGTGTGAAGATTGATGCAGGCCATTTAAAGCCCGGAATCTACCTGATAAAAGCTACTGGTACTCAGTATGAATTAACACAAAAGGTAATCATCAAAAATAATTAAGATGGAAGCGACTTAAAATCCCGTCGGCTGGTTCAAAATTCCTGTTACTGATATGGCTACATGGGGCTTTTATGGATTCTGAAGGTAATCGGGTTGCCATTCATTCAAGGGCTTAGATGTAAGGTCACTAAGCTGGAGCTTAGTGACTACTTCAGAGATCTGTAAATAATTATACTTCGCATAAGTAAAAGCAGCGCAAAGGGAATAAGACTGTCATGAAGATTTTGAGGCCAGAATCCCCAGAGAACAATTAGTATCCCCAATAGCATTGAGTTTGCAAGGAAATATGGTTTTAAAAATTTTGGCTTAACGTATTTCGAAAGCAAAAGAGCAATTGGCAGGTGAACCGGTAAAGCCCAAAGCAGATTAAAATTGTATTGAGAGATGTGCTGCGTAAAAACCCATAGAAACAACAGGAGACAGCCAATTAAACCAGCAGTCGAAAACAAGAGTAAATCAACCCAATTGGTGCGCTTATTTGCTTTGAGATCTTTAAAAGAAATGAATCCAAAAACAAAAAAGACTAGTATAAATACGATCGTAGGCGTAACGCTGGTCTCTTTAAAAACCTCTGGTACCGCCTGGTAGGTGACAACGGTTTCTCTGATCAGAGGTTTTGTGCCATTTGAGGTTTTGATAACCGCCTTGTCAAAGGCTCTTTCAATATAATCAGGAAGGTACATGTAATGATATCCCGTAGCTACTTTGTCAATCCCCAGACCGAGGCAAAGATCAATTCCAAAATCACCCCAGGGCTGATAGCCGAGATACAAGTCCATCAAGTCACGAAAGGATAGTTCCTCCTCCACAAATGAATAGTCATAAACCACTCGGTTTTGCAAAACAGTATCCAAGACATCCCTGATCTTCGTGGCACAGTTATCATAGATATAGTTGTAATAGTAGAATTGATTTTCGGGCTGGGCATTCCATTGCAGATAGTCGAACAGGTTTTGCCTTTCAGCTGAATCAAGATTTAAGACTTGTTCGATAATTGTTCGGTTTTCCTGGATATAAGCATCCCTGAACCGATTGTAAGAATGTTGCCCTAACCGATAATAAAGTTTTCCCAATGCAAAATTCAAATAGAAGTTGGGTTGATTGAAATCGAAGACTCCGTAATTGTAAATCAGATCAAAGCCATTGGCTTCATCGGCTACCCGTATTGCACTGTGCCCGAAAGCAGTAAAAACTTCACTCTGATCAGGCCCCAAAGTCAGGACGCTGATTTCAGCATCTTTAGACAGAGTTTGAGCCTGTCCAATGAGGGGAAGTATCAAAAGGAAGAAGAAGCATTTTTTATGGAAGCGCATTTAGGTTGGGTTTTAAATACTAATTCACTTCCAGTCAGAAAGATTTATCGTATGGTCACAAAATTGATACTCTCTTTCAAGGTTTGAGCATACAATCACCAGCCTGTTTTTGCAAAACTTATCAATTTGAGAGAGGTACCAATCAACCCCGGCGCTGTCAAGGTTAGTTGTTGGTTCATCCAAAATTAAAAGAGTGCTTTTCGAAAAAAAGGCAAGGCCAAGTTTCAGTCGTTGCTTCATTCCAGAGGAAAAGTTCTTCACCTGTTTTTTGGAGACACCATCAAGATTCATCATTTCTTTAAGGTTATTGATGTCCAGCCCTTCTAGCGGTTCTTTGAATTTGAAATGAAACTTTAGCATTTCGTCAAGTGTAAATTCCTCTATGAGCTCCATATAAGGGGACGCAAACGTTAGCTGTCTAAAAACCTCATCAACGGGTATTTCCTGATCATCTTTATAATAACTGATCCTCCCGGATGATGGGGTAAAATAACCAGTAATAGTTTGCGCAAGGGTTGATTTACCGCTGCCGTTTGGGCCAGTAAAAGCATAACTCTGACCACTGTCAAAGGAATAGTTTAGTCCTTTGAAGACCCATTCATAGATGAATTTTTTGCTAAGATCAGAACATTCAATTTTCAGCATCTTCAGGATTGATAACCTTTCATGATTCCCCGGTCTGAATTTCTAATGAAATTCATAATGATATCTTTTTCGGGGGAGTTGGGGAGTTTAATATTGATCATATCGATGGCTATTGAATTGTTCCAGCCCCTCAAATATAAGTAGCGATATATTTCCTGAATCTCATTGATCTGGTCATTTGAAAAATCACGGCGCCGTAAACCAATCGAATTGATGCCACAAAATGAAAGTGGCTCCCTTCCCGCCAGGGTATATGGTGGCACATCCTTTCGAACCAGAGATCCTCCAGAAATCATCGCATGGCATCCCACTTTCGCGAATTGATGAACGGCCGAAAGCCCTCCGACTATAGCAAAATCGCCAATGGTAACATGCCCGGCCAACTGAACTGAATTCGCCAAAATGCAGTGATTCCCAATAAGGCAGTCATGAGCGATGTGAGCATAAGCCATAATCAGGCAATTAAACCCAATGGAAGTACGGTTGGAAGCTGCAGTTCCGCGGCTGATGGTTACGCATTCCCTAATGACAGTATTATCACCAATTTCAACTACTGATTCTTCCCCTTTAAATTTTAAATCTTGCGGTATTCCACTAACTACAGAACCAGAATGGATGCGCACATTTTTCCCTATCCTGGCTCCTTCATTGATGACTACGTTGGACCCTATCCAACAGCCTTCATCAATCGACACGTTTTTGCTTATTGTTGCAAATGGCTCAACCACAACATTGGTAGCAATTTTTGCCTCGGGATGTATGAAGGCAAGGGGTTGGTTCATTGCACTTTTGGCTGAATACTCGCTAACATGGTACCTTCTGCCACAAGACTGCTTCCAACCCAGGCATAGCCTTTCATTTTTGCTAAACCTCTTCTAATCGGGGCAAGCAATTCACATTTAATGATCATTTGATCTCCGGGAACGACCATTTTTCTAAACTTTATGCCATCTAGGCCAAGGAAGAATGTTAGATAATTTTCCGGGTCTTCATAAGTATTCATCACCAAAATACCGCCTACCTGAGCAATTGCTTCTACGATTAATACGCCTGGCATCACAGGTTTTCCTGGGAAGTGGCCCTGGAAAAAAGGTTCATTTATAGAGACATTTTTTAGTCCGCATACTGTCTCTGAATCAAGATGAAATATTTTATCAACCATCAGGAATGGGTACCGGTGTGGGAGCATTTCCATAATTCCCTGAACATCGTAAAGTGGAGGAGTTTTAGGATCATAAACCGGGATGTCCTCCTTCTTTACAGATTCCATAGCTTTCTTTAACATTTTGGTAAAAGCTATGTTTGATGAATGGCCTGGTCGGGCGGCCAAGACCTGTGCTTTTAGCGGGCGGCCTAATAACGCTATGTCACCCATAAGATCTAATAGTTTATGCCTTGCTGGTTCGTTTTTATAGCGTAATTTGATATTGTTAAGAATTCCTTTGCCATTGACCTCAACTTTTGGCTGGTTAAATAATTTGGCCAATTCGTCAAGTTTATTTCTATCCACTTTTTTATCAACTATGACGATGGCATTGTTCAGATCCCCACCCCTAATAAGCCCTTCTTTATGCAATTCTTCTATCTCATGTAAAAAACAAAAGGTTCTGCTATCGCCAATCTCCCTAGAGAAGTTTCCGATCTGGTTCAGAGAAGCATGCTGACTTCCTAAAACCGGGGAGTTGTAGTCAATCATAACTGTGATTCTGAAATCATCAAGGGGCATGGCCGCGATTTCAACGTCGTTTTCATTGTCCCGATAGATTATTCCCTCCGGTACCTCGAAAAAGTTTCGGTGCACATTTTGGGTTTCAAATCCCGCCTTTTCAAGGGCCTCAATGAACATGCGAGCACTTCCATCCATAATCGGAGGTTCAGGGCTATCAAGAGAGATAAGAATGTTGTCTATTTCCAATCCGGCTACCGCGGCCATCACGTGTTCCACCGTTGCAATTCTTACCCCGTTTTGTTCTAATGTTGTACCTCTCGAAATATCCACAACATTGTCAACATCCGCATCAATTAAGGGTTGCCCATCTACGTCAAGTCGTTGAAATTTTATTCCGTGATTTGGATTCGCCGGATTGAAGGTCATTTTGACTTTTTTACCGGAATGTAGACCCACTCCTGATACTGTCACTGGAGCCTTTATAGTCTGCTGCTTTATGTTCATGAGAAATCCTTGAAAACTTAATTCGTGCCTAAATGAAAACTCGTTGAGTTGTAAAAGGCATCAAAGTTAGCATTTTTTAATAAAGAGTTATGCCCTTTGGTAGGCACGCAATAGATGAATTACAGCTATATAATGATTTCATTATCTGTTGTTTACATCTTGCGATTTGGAATTAATGGTGATTAAGAAATATCAAAATGGACTTCTTTTGGCCAACAGACATAGTGTTTTTTTACGATTTTTTTCATCGCTCTGATGTTTGGTAAATCCGCTGCTTCTGCGACGTCTATTACCTGACCACTTCTCTGAAGGATTTTGATATGACCGGTGGCAATATATGCCGCATTGCTTACAGATCCAGCCGCCACACAAAATGATGCGTCATTTTTTGCCAGACCCAGTGCTAATCCAATTTTGTCAATCAGGGCGCTAATCTTATCCTTATGAACAGGCTCACTTAAGAATCTTATTTGGAATAACTGCCTATTAATTAAGCCCTCACATAATCTTTTAAGGACTATATCACCCTGCTGGGCCCATTCTTTCATTGACCCAAGAATATCGGTGTCATCAAGAGAACAATACACATCCAACAAAGTGTTGTCCTTTGTAAAATCTTCAAAACCAAAATCCTTCGTCAACAAATATTTGATCGAGTTATTCGAACAGTGCAATTGCTCATTTTTTAATAAATAACGGGCTCTTTCGATAACCTTAATGAGCATTTTTTCGGCACATACAGTGGTTTTATGCAAATAGACCTGCCAATACATCAGTCTTCTGGCACTCAAAAAATTTTCAATGCTGTATATGCCCTTTTCTTCCACCACGAGCTCATCATCAACAATATTGAGCATTTTAATGATGCGCTCTGATCCTATGGTTCCTTCCTGTACTCCGGTAAAAAAGCTATCTCTGCGGAGGTAATCGAGTCGGTCGATGTCCAGCTGACTGGAAACTAATTGGTTTAGGAATTTCCTGGGGTACTCATTCTTGAACACCTGAAGAGCAAAATCCAGCTTACCATCAAAATCATGGTTGAGCCTTTCCATAATCAATATAGAAAGCTGCTCATGGGTGACTTTTTTTAATAATGTTTTTTCAAGGGTATGAGAAAATGGACCATGGCCAATGTCGTGTAAAAGAATCGCAATGAGAGCGGCTTCGTACTCACTGTCATAAATAAAATTCCCTTTTGATCGTAAAGTATCAAGAGTAGTCTTCATCAAATGCATCGCTCCAAGAGCATGATGGAAACGTGTATGAATGGCCCCGGGATATACCAATTCGGTAAGACCCAATTGTTTAATTCTCCTGAGTCTTTGGAAATGGATATGTTCAATTATTTCAAATACCAGATCACTGGGAATTGTAATAAAGCCATAAATAGGATCGTTAATTAGTTTACGCTTATTTTGGAGCATTACAGCCTTTTTTATTATAATTCATATTACCCTGTAAATTAAATTCATTATACAGTTATGGGGAACCTTTGCTTGAATTTTTCATTCTTGCAGGTATGTTAGAAGTTTGATCGTAATTAAAAATTAGGAACATGCAGCAATACAAGATTCTTTGGGCCGATGATGAAATTGATTTACTTAAGCCACATATATTGTTCCTAAACAATAAGGGTTATGACGTCACGCCAGTTAATAGCGGTGCAGATGCCCTCGATGAGATCGACCACAAGTATTTTGATATTGTTTTTCTTGATGAAAATATGCCAGGGATGACCGGCCTTGAAACCCTCAATTATATCAAGTCAACACATCCAAATTTACCGGTAGTGATGATTACAAAGAACGAAGAAGAGCAGATTATGGAGGATGCCATAGGGTCAAAAATTGCTGATTATCTCATTAAGCCATTGAATCCTAACCAGATTCTACTTTCAGTTAAAAGAATTCTTGATAATAGAAGGCTTGTAAGTGAAAAGACAAACTTAAGCTATCAGCAGGACTTCAGAAACATCAGCATGGCATACAATGACTACATGAACCACGAGGAATGGGTTGATGTTTACAAAAAGCTAGTTTACTGGGAGCTTGAAATTGATAATACAGACGACAAGAGTATGGCAATGGTTTTGGAGTCTCAAAAGGAAGAGGCTAATAAACATTTCACTCGGTTTATTGTAGATAACTATGAATCATGGTTGAATGATCCAAAATCTGAAAAACCTGTATTGTCGCATCAACTAATGAAAGCTAAGGTGTTTCCTGAACTGACTGGAGGTATTCCTGTATTTTTTATTATAATTGATAACCTGAGATATGACCAATGGAAAGTCATTCAACCCATTGTACAGGAATCTTTCAACCTCGTGGATGAAGATAATTATTATTCTATTCTTCCCACCACAACGGCTTATGCCCGTAATTCCATTTTTTCAGGGTTGACTCCACTTGAGATGTCCCAGAAACACCCTGATATATGGGTTGGTGAAGATGAAGATGACAGAAAAAATAACTATGAGGATGAGTTTGTAAGGCGTCAGCTTAAAAGAAACAGGCTTGACATTAAATCTACTTATAACAAAATAATTCATACCAATCAAGGAAAACAATTGGTTGATAATTTCAACAATTTACTTGGCCAGGACCTCAACGTAATCGTGTACAACTTTGTGGACATGCTTTCACATGCGAGAACCGATCTCCAGATGATCAGGGAGCTTGCCCCTGATGAATCAGCCTATCGATCAATAACAAAGTCATGGTTTGTTCACTCCTCACTTCATGATTTACTTAAAAAAATAGCGGATAATAAAGCCAAAGTGATCATCACAACCGATCATGGAACCATTCGGGTTAAACGACCATTTAAAATAGTTGGTGATAAAAATACCAATACAAACCTGCGTTATAAACAAGGCAAAAACCTTAATTACGATCAGAATAAGGTGTTTACCGTAAGAAATCCGGAACGGATATTTCTTCCCCGAACCAATGTATCAACGTCTTATGTCTTTTCTGTCGAGGACTACTTTTTTGCCTATCCCAACAATTATAACCATTATGTCAACTACTATAAAGACACCTTTCAGCATGGTGGCGTTTCCCTTGAGGAGATGATTCTTCCAATTGTCACCTTAAGTCCTAAAGGTTTCTAATGGAATTGATTGCGAGTCATCTTTCAGACCTCGTGTTGATTGCCCGCCAAATAATTGACTTTGCTGGAGATTATAAAATATGGATTATTAAGGGCGATCTAGGTGCAGGAAAAACAACGCTAATAAAATACCTCTGCGATGAAATGGATGTAGTGGATTCTGTAAGCAGTCCAACGTTTTCATTAATCAATGAATATCAAACTGCCAAAGGTGAAACGATTTATCATTTTGATTTTTACCGAATTGAGACTGAAAAAGAGGCAGAAAATCTGGGTTCCGAAGAGTATTTCTATTCAGGTGAATTTTGTTTTGTAGAATGGCCTGAGAAAATTCCCAATCTTATTCCTGAGCAATACCTGGAAATATCCATTAATTTTATATCGAATAAGCGTAAATTTTACCTTACAAGGTATGGGTCAGAAGATATCCGGGATAGAGCAGTTGACTAAAGCCAGTCTCTCACCTCAAGAATCCTTAGCAAAAGTTAAAAAGAGGAATTCATCATTATTTATTGGCATTCCGAAGGAACGCTCTCTTCAGGAAAATAGGGTATCCCTGAAACCGGAATCAGTAGCTATACTGGTTGGCCATGGACATGAGATAATCGTTGAATCAGGAGCTGGTAAGACCGCAAAATTTTCTGATCAGGAATACAGTGAAGCAGGTGCCCAGATACTTAGTTCAGCTAAAGAGGTTTTTGGTGCCAACCTGATACTCAAAGTTGAGCCCCCAACCCTGGACGAAATAAAATATATGAAGCCGGAATCTGCATTAATTTCTGCTTTTCAGACCGGTAAACAGACTCCACATTTTCTCAACGAACTAAATGCACGCAGGATCACGGCACTGGCATACGAGTTTATAGAAGACAAAGTGGGTGGATTGCCTCTTGTGCGGTCAATGAGTGAGATTGCTGGAAGTACAGTAATGCTCATTGCGGCAGAGTATCTAAGTAGTGTAAGCAATGGCATGGGTGTAATCCTTGGAGGTGTTACGGGAGTCCCTCCAACAAAAGTCGTAATTATAGGAGCCGGCACTGTCGCCGAACACGCGGCCAGGGCATCACTGGGCCTTGGTGCCGACATACGGATTTTTGATAACCATATTTACAAACTTCGCCGGATCAAGCACTTATTGGGACATCAGGTTTATACTTCAACCATTGATTCAGCAACACTGCAAACTGCATTGAAAGATGCGGATGTTGTCATTGGGGCCCTGCGAGTTGAGGAAGGTAAAAGTATTTGTGTGATTACAGAAGACATGGTTTCGCAAATGAGACCTGGATCAGTCATTATCGATGTGAGTATTGATCAGGGAGGGTGTTTTGAAACATCCGAAATGACAACTCATAAAAATCCAGTTTTTAGAAAGTATCATGTGATCCATTATTGTGTGCCCAATATCGCATCGCGAGTAGCCCGAACAGCAACGATTGCCCTGAGCAATATTTTTACTCCAATTGTATTGCAAGTAGCAGATCATGGGGGAATTCAGAATATGATACTTTCTCAAACCTGGTTCATGAGGGGGGTATATACTTTCAAAGGCAATGTTACAAACCCACATATTGCGAGCAAATTCAACATGAAACATCGTGATTTGAACTTGCTTATGGGTGCTTTTTAATGGTCTAACCCCAATATGTCTTCCAGTCTGGTTGGGAGGTTCTTCTGCACCCATTTTCGGTAATCCCCGTCATATCCTGTTTTTTGTTGCAATGCTGCTATCTTTTTATGAATACCTTGGATTACCTCTTCGGGCATAAATTCTTCTCTTTTTATCTGTTCACCAATATGATCGACTTGCTCAGCGATATTATCTTCAGTTCCTCTTAACCATTTATCATAATCTTCCTCTTGCCAGTTAAGTTCGTTATTCATGATTTCAAGGGATATTTCACGCCCGTGATCCAATGAATCTTTAATATTTCCTCTACCGGTTACCGCATTGCCTAACAGGTAAACATTTTTAAATCCTTCGAGTTGACAGGTCTTTTGATCTTTTATTTCAAATGTGGAACCGCTAAAAGGCATCCCCTCAATTTCTTCTGGGATACTACCTATCGATGAGATTATTAGTTCACTTCGATATTCTTCAAATTCACCGCTAGGAATCACCCGGCCACTTTCTATTCGTGTTTTCTCAAACCTGATACCTACCAGTTTGCCGTTTTCCACAATCTTTTCTACTGGTGCATGACAAGGCACGAACTTGAAAAGGAATTTGCTCATAGCGTTTTCAAGTATTTTCAACGTCACTCTTTCAGCCTTTTCAATATTCTCCGGTGAGTCCTTTTCAACTGTTGAAAGTGGCATGTCTGCATCGCGGCGCCTGTAATAAAGTGTACAACCTTTCAATCCCAAATCGTCAAGTGTTAGACCGTTGCTTTCAAGAACCTTGGCAATGCTCCGCTCAAGCTCAAGGAGATTCGTTTTTATTCCTCGGTCCTTAAGTGCATTTTCAACTGTCACAAACATCAAAGCCTTTACTACATCTATGGAAGCCAAACCACCACCAACCACGATCGCATTATCTTTAATGTCATATTGCTGGCCGTTAAATTCAGGTTCATGGTAGTGATTGAACCAGTATATGAATGGGTTTTGGTTTATTAATCCTTTATCAATGTAGTCTTCGATAGCTTCAATCGGTAGTGGTCGATCCTTCCAGGCTCCAGTGGCTATTAGTACAGCAGTGAATCCCCAATTATTAACCAGGTCCTCAAATTTGATATCATCTCCTAAAGTGACTCCTGGTACAAAGCTGATGTTAGGATGATCAATCTTGTCGTTAATCCGGCCTTCTTCCTTATCTCTGAGTTTTACATGCCATTTAGGAAGACCATCTTCTATTTTACCATAGGGAAGTAGGTTCTGTTCAAAAACAACTACTCTAAATCCTCTATGAACAAGCTGATTGGCGGCTTCAGAACCAGCCACAGATCCCCCAAAAACAGCTATGAAATGATGTCCTGAATGTTCGATAGAATTGGTCTCCATTAATTGCCATTTAGATAATGACAAAAGATAAAAATATTTTGGAAAGGAACCAATCCAAATAATAAAGTCAGAAAATTATAAGTCCAAATATCTTCCTATCCTTTTTGTCCAATTATTCTGATATGGGCTCGAATTGAATACACGAACACGAAAAAGGTAATAATACTGATATATACAAGAGAATACTCCATCACACCAAAAATACCCAAAAACATGAATGTGATAGAAAAAAAAGGCCTGCGACCTAATTCCTGTAGAACATTCATGACCTTTCCATACCAACCTGTATTCTCCTTAAAATCATAATCGATATTCAAAAGGGAACCCCCCCGATTGTATTTCAACAAATAGACATAAAGGCTGACGAGTGCTAGGATCGAAAAAATGACTCCAGCTATACTTGAGTAGACCACTAAATCACTCGGGTCACTTCGATAAACACCTATGACTAATCCCAGAAGTGTTGCTACATAGGTAATATTATCGACGATTGTATCAATCCATTGACCGCGTTCTGAAGCCAGAAATTTAAGCCTGGCTATTTCTCCATCGCCAGCATCCAGCACAGCTAAAAGGTGGAACATTATTCCGCCGATTAAGAAATTCTTGTCACCCCCTAATGAAAAGATGAACGCAGTGATGAGTCCCAGGATTCCGGTAAAGATTGTGTACTGGTTAGCAGTAACAGGGGTATGTCCCAGGAATCTTGTTATGAATAAAGATATCGGGCGATTAAAGGTTCTGGAAATAAACTCATCACTCGGCTGACGCAGGCTTCTGATTAATCGACCTATGGCCTTATCCCTCGAGCTTTTATCCGGGATTGGTTCACAAACATATCGGCCTATGGATTGGGCAATTACTCTTTTGAAACCACTTGCTTCAAGATCTTTAATTGTTGTATTAAGATTGCTTGTAAAATCAGTAATTGATTTTCTAATCTTTTCGGGAATATAGACCACATAGTTATTCGGATCAGTTGCAACAACAATTCCCAAATCACCAGCTTCAATAATTTCCTTGATATATCGAGGAGTGATGAGTAGTGGTTCTGAAAGGAAGAGGATATCATCATCTGGTATGTCCCCACGCTTATCCCGTAATTCGATCTCTGCCTGCCAGGGCCCTTTTCTATCAATTATTTCAGCAAAATTGCTTTGATTCTTGCCGCCGATAATTATGATCTTTTGAATGCCTGCCGCTTGAAGTGATTTTAGCGTTCGCTCAAAAACAGTCATCCGGTAAATTTTTACCAGCGGTGAATTGAGCACCCTTTGTCCCTCGGTATTGAAAACTACCGCAACCGGTACCTGCTGATCAGACATGTTAGAATGGATTCACCAGGCCCTGGTGAGGACTAGAAAATGCAATTACCCCGTTCACAATAACGTACAACCAAATTACCACATACACAGGAACGAAATATTGCCTCCTTTTTAACATCTCCGGAAAATCAATTGGCTTACCTGCGAACTTTCCTCTAGGCCGGCTCGGGAAGAAAAATGTTTTATATGTTTCTATTGTCGCAATAGTAAATCCGATGCTACATAGCGTAATGATGACAAAATTGTCAGTGAGATTTGCAGCTATAAACGCAAAAGTGTAAGAAATGCTTGGACTTCTGAAGAATTTAAATGTCTCAAACCCTTCGAGGGGAGCATCTTTCCAGGCACCACCAAATGCCGAAATCCAGCCGCCAACGCTGAGAAATAGCAAAATGATATAAGGATTCAAAGCAAAACCACCAGAAAGGTAAAGCTGATACATTGACCAGATGCCCCAACTGACCAATAGGATTGCGCCTACATAAAAGAATGCTGCGATATACCTGGTTCTCCTGCTTTCGATTACTTTACCCAACACATGCAACTGCATTGGGATAAAGTATTTAGACTGATCTTCTGTCCTTATGAATGTTTTCCAAATTTCTAGTGTGACTCTCTCGAATAAATAAATGGAACCAAATAATAAGAACATACCTGCGGATGTAGAAAGGTCAAACCCTATGATATAATAAACAATAGGGCCATAAATCACGCCAATTACAACACTTCTAAAATACTTGGGCCATTCGAACCCTTCATGAGGTGAGTCTTTGTACATGCCCCAGGTTGAACAATGCAGCCCTGCTGCCAATCCGGTAATGATTGCAACTAAAAAATCCATGAAAAGTGAGTAAAAGTGATGGCTAAAATTTCAAAGGCGCAAAGGTAAGTGATCGAATGTATAATTCAAGCCTCCTGCGAATGATCTGCTTTTGGCGATTTGGAGAGTCTGGAGAAATACCAGATTACAAGTGTAACTAACAGAAGAGAAATGAACTGATTATGAGTCAGAAAGCCCTGAATGATGTGGCCCCTCTCTTCATCTCCACGGAAAATTTCAATTACACCGCGCCCAATGGCATATAAAACAATTGAAATAGGCACTTAATAAATAAATATTTTGAACAAATAAACCGTGTAAAATGCTTTATTAACTCATTGATATTCAGTATATTAATGAGTAATTTAAAGCTAAAGTTAAGTT
>JAQCLE010000032.1 GCA_027592755.1 Bacteroidota bacterium
CGACTAATCACAATATGTATCGGCCTGTTGATTGAATAAATGTTAGCCTATGAATAATGCGGGTTAATTGGATTCGTGGATCACAGATAAATCTGAGTTAATGGATAGAGCGATTAAAAAGAAAACGTGGACCAGAAGTAGAATTCTGATGACGGTTGGAGGAACCGCTTTTGTTGTGTTTGTTTTGTATAGTTTCATTTTTGCTGATAAAGGATCAAAACTGAATGTCTCAATTCAAAAAATAAATATATCTGAAGTTATCCATGAGGATTTTCGTGAAAATATTCCAGTGGATGGAACGGTGATGCCAATCAAAACCATCAGGTTGGACGCCATTGAAGGAGGGGTTGTTGAAAGAAAATATACTGATGGGGGTATCCAGGCTCAAAAGGGGGATACCATTTTAAAACTCGCAAACAGTAATTTGCTTCAAAACTTCATAAGAGAGGAGACACAGGCTTTTATCTTAATCAACAATGTGGAGAATACAAGGCTGAGCTTAAAGCAAAATCAGTTCAATCTAAAAAGACAAATTACAGAATTAGATTTTCAAATTGATGAAGCAAAAGATATTTACTCCAGGAGCAAAGAACTTTATGCGGAAAAAGTAATATCAGAGCAGGAATTTCTTAATGCCAAAAGAAATTTTGATCGCTTAATCGCTTCCAGAGAAATTCAAATTGAGTCTAATAAGTTTGACTCACTCAATGCCGTAGTTCAAATATTGCAGGCAGAGGCAACTCTTGATAGAACCAACAATAACCTTGCAATGATCAAGGCCAGTTTGGATAACCTATATGTTAGAGCACCAATATCTGGTCGGCTTTCTAATATTAGTGTAGAAGTTGGGGAGTCCGTCGGCCCCGGCCAGAATATAGGGCAAATTGATGATTATAATGCGTTTAAGGTAAGGGCATCAATTGATGAGCATTATATATCAAGAATCTATGAGGGATTAGATGGGTCTTTCGATTTTGCAGGAAATTCTTACGAATTGAAAATAACAAAAATATACCCCGAGGTCAACAATGGGTTATTTGAAGTAGATCTGGCATTTGACAGTGATCTCCCCAAGGGAATCAGGAGAGGTCAAACTTTACAGATCAAATTGCAACTGAGTGAGAATGTTCAGGCCATTCAAATACCCAGAGGGAGTTTCTATCAAACCACAGGAGGCAATTGGATATTCGTGGTTGATGAATCACAGGATTTTGCCATAAGAAGATCAATTAGGCTTGGCCGACAAAATCCGAGGGTCTATGAAGTGCTCGAGGGTCTGGAACCGGGAGAAAAAGTCGTTGTTTCTAGTTATGATGGCTATGATGATAAAGACAGGTTGGTATTTAAGGAGTAACCTATTAAATATTGAAGAGTAGTCAAATAATTGGTTAATGCAACCTTTAATAAATTTTTGAAGTCTAACAGAAATCACCCTAAATAGTTAAAAATGGAAAACGAGGATAGTAAATTGATTAAAACGGTTGATCTTAAGAAGTTCTACTATACAGATGAGATCGAAACCACAGCCTTATCGGGAGTAAATCTTGAAGTTGGTCATGGAGAATTTTGTGCCATTATGGGGCCATCAGGTTGTGGGAAATCCACTCTATTGAATATTATTGGACTATTGGATAATCCATCGGAAGGGGAATTGTTTTTCCTGGAGCAGGAGATTTCAAATCATTCAGAAAGGCAAAGGGCTGACGTTAGAAAAAATAATATAGGCTTCGTTTTCCAGAGCTTTAACCTGATCGACGAGCTAACTGTTTATGAAAACATTGAATTGCCTTTGATCTATTTGAAACACACATCTACTGAAAGAAAGAAACGTGTAGAAGCAGTGATGGAACAAATGAAAATAATGCATCGGAAAAACCACTTCCCTCAACAACTTTCCGGGGGGCAACAACAACGTGTCGCCATATCGAGGGCAGTTGTGGCAAACCCTAAATTGATACTCGCTGACGAACCGACAGGTAACCTGGACTCTGCTAACGGTCAAGAGGTAATGGCCCTTCTCACTGATTTGAATGAGCAAGGGACGACTGTTATTATGGTAACACACTCGGCCATGGATGCGGAATATGCACATAGAATAATCCACCTTTTTGATGGACAAATAGTATCCGAAAATATTAACGCAAAAGATAAAAGCTTAATTTAAGGTCAACTCAAAATTCCTTAAAGAGCCTCGATTTATCGGGGCTTTTTTATTCATAACAAATCCAAAGGAAACTGTTTCCTGAGAAAGGAGACGATCAAAACAAAAATCCAAACCTTACGAAAGGCACTCCATTTTCTCCTGAATTAAGAGATTTTGTATAGTCAAAAGCGATGACGAGAGCCTGAAAAGGTGCTATCCAAATACCTGCACCAGCACTTTGGTGCCACTCGTCGGTATCAATACTTCCAGGGAGACCACCGGACCATATTCTTCCAAAATCAGCTATAAAATTTATGCCCATTGGTCCAACAAAAAGCTTATTTCTAACGTCAAAAAACTTGATTCGTATGTCGTTGTTCTGATAGATAGCATGCTTCCCTGCAAACCGCAACCTCCTGTATCCTCTGAGAGTGCTTAATCCACCTAATCTCGCTGAATGAAAGAACTCAAAGTCTCCGCTGGTTGCTATGCCACCAATCCGAGAAGCAAACGTTACCCTCCTCGACTTACCAATAGTTAAATAGAATGATAGATTTGATGAAACCTATCTATGATTTAGGGAGTCTTCATCGCCTAATTGAGATAACAATCGAGTTTTTAAATTATACCTCCAACCCGACGTTGGGACCGCAGGGCTGTTGGTATTATCAAAACTGTAGTTCAGGAACCCCCCCGCAAAATTTCGATCCTGGTCAAGCAATTGAAATCCCTGACCGTCCCTGAACGTTGCATATTGAAAGATAAACCTATTCTCTCCTTTATTGTCATTGTCTTCGGTCTCTACATTCAGCCGATGAAAGAGCGGTCCAAACTCTATGATATGTTTGTCATCACTCCATCTTCTTCTAATTGAAGGAGCAATCTTGATTTGAGAATAACGTGCCCTATAATATTGTGAATCCTCTTCACGTAGATTTGTATTTACTTTTGTTCCATTGCCGAATCCATAGAAGTAATCCGCAAAAGAAGGTTCGGATAAATCTACCGTTGACTTAAAATCCCATTTCCCTAAAATGTGGTTATACTCATTGATCAGTTTGAAATTAAACGATGAAGACTTTGGAGCCATGTCAAACAAGAAAGTATGACGGCTTTTGAATGGATCCATTCTAAACCCCTGTTTGGTATAGCTTAAACCCCCGCCAATTAGAATAAAATCATCAGGGTTGAAGCCTCCAAAAAATTTGGGGGCCAGGACATCATATTTGAACGCACGTCTATCAAAATCATTGATCGTTTCATCAGAATCCGTAAAATTTCCTTTTGTTTCCCGGCTACCTGTTACCTCAGTTCCAGTCTCAGTGTCATAAATGATGGTCCTTCGCCCACCTTTTTTAACGCGAGACAAATCATCAAAAACGTCCTTTCCTTTTCCCCCGACAATTCGAACTGTTAAGGACGATTTAACGTCACCAGTGATCTCAAATTTATCTTTGCCGCCTAACCCATAGAGCCGGACTTCTTTGGTTTCATTATGATTGAAAATACGTTCATATATTTTACTTTTTAATTCACGTTTATTTTTGCTGACCCGAAAGACCTGCACCATTGTTTGGCTATCATTCATACGGTTTATCACAAAACTGTCAGCTTCATCTGTTCCTATAATGTTAACATTCTTTGAAAGGAATAGGTACAACTCCCTTGCATAGCGCGTTAGATCATTGCGCCGTTGTTTTAGTTTTCGGATGATTGTCTCTCCATTCAGGTCATAAATTTCTTTGGGCCAGGATCTTATTGCAGATTCTATAATGTCATCAGTCAGATTGGACTGGATGAATTGGGCCTCTTCATTCCATAAATTCCAATCAGCTTCAGTGATAAAGTATCGATCAAAATACCGAGCATTAAAGGCTAAGCCTTCAACATCTCTAATCTGATCGTAAAATCCCTGAAATTTGGGTTGTCCCCATCTATGAGAACCAAGTTTAAGCAGAGGGCCATCACCCCTGAAAAAGGCCTGGTCCCGATCCCTAGGAATTGGTTGATAGAGGTCAATTTTCTCTCCATATTTCTCCGCCTGGTTAAACTTTGCCCACCTCCATTGGTCGTCATGGCGATCCCAGTCCCCTATCACTACGTCAAACAATCTGGATCTCACTATTTGTCGCTGGTCTGGATGATGGTTACCATTGTCCTGCATCTTTTCAATGAGCTTCATAGTATTGATGATGTCGTCAGGATTTCCAAAAAAACTGGCATCTCCCCAATCTTTATTGGCTGGTCTTTCTTCAAAAAGATAAAGGCCTTCTGCAAAGTCTTCTCGGTAGATTCCCAGGCGGGGGTCGTCTGGCAAATAAACTAGTCGAGGATTTGTATGGTGAACACCCACTGCCTCCGCCAGGGGTGGAACTACCAATGCTCCATACGGATGCGAAGCAGAGACCTGATCAGTTACAAAATCATCGATTACAGTTCCACGGAGCTCTAATGGTAGTGCATTTGACGGGTATTTCTCAACTGATCGAAGTACCCATTGCTTCCCTGTTTTGTCTTCAAGGCGAAGTGATCTGGTCTGCTGGCCTCCCCCACGTTGTATAATAACCAATCCTCCCTTTTCAGTTTCTATGTCAAAGACGGGAACATTTTCAATCATTTGCTCCCACTCTCTGCGATAATTCATACCGCTCAAGCCAATTTTGTTTTTCTTTTTATGGTGTTTAATGGTTGAACTAGCAGAGACTTTTTGATCGACAAACTTAGGGAGGTCATCTGCATCCGTTGGGCTAACCGAATTGGGGAAGTCATAAAGTTTGACGCTATAGGCTTTGGTAATCTCCGTTTCCTCCTGCACCCAATAGGTTAACCACACTTCTCCGTTGGTATATTGGTCTATTCGAGAGAAACCTGCTTTGCCATATGAAAAAAGAGCATCCTTATTAATAGTAGCCGTTGGTTTTGAAAATGACCCTGCCAGTATGTGTTTTACATTCGCTTTGTCAAAATATTGTAAAGATTTTTCGCCAGTCGAGACATAGATTAAATTGGGATGATCCCTGAAAATTCTCTGTACAATACCACTAAATATTTTGTAACTCAAATTGGAAACATCATCGGCGTCACCAATTAGTCTTTTGTAGAAAACAAATAATGATCCGAAAATAGGTGGAGTTAGGTGCGACGCAAATCGAAAATGTCCTGACAATTGGCCATCACTGTACATCGGATGGTATCCTGATACAATTATTTGCTTATCATAATTTCGTTTAACAGCATCATTTAAAGCAACAATGAAGTCTCCTTTACTTTTTATTTCGCAAGAAGAATTTTCTTGATTCACATTATTTTGAAACCACCATTGTGTATCAATCACCAATAATATTGTGTTATCATTTAAAACTATTTCTACCGGACCTGGGCAGCCGTTTGCAGGTAAGACAAGATTTTCATTATTAAAGGTTTTTTCAATTTGAATCTGGAAATCGTTAACTGCATTATATCCTATTTGACGACCCTGAGCCCATTCATTGTAACCAGGAATTATTATGGATTTGCCCGGGAACTTATTTATGAAATCAACCACATCAATGAGCCTGTCTTCATATTGCGATATCTTTGCCAAATTGGAGCTATCAGGTAAACCAGATTTAGGAACCAGATTTCCGATTAAAAGATGTGTTGCATTACCGCTGGCTTCATTAAGCTGAAGCTTAAGATTTGAAATTAGATCTAGAGAAGATGGATCAGGGTTACCAATTCCTGAACTAATGAAAATGGAATGTTTGATTTCAACGCTCTGAGGTTGATTATCTTCCCACTGAGTCGGTTTGTGCGGCTTGAAGGTTGCGCAACCAGTTATTGCCACCAATAAAAAGAGGTTCAAACGAATCATCCAAAAAATTGTCTCATTAAATTAGTGGTTCCTTATACAAATTCTTAATTACCCAGAATTTGAGGACAAAATCAACTGGATAGTATGGTTAAACAATGAAAATATCCGCTTTAATTTTAGCAGCTGGTGAATCCAAAAGAATGGGAAAACCCAAGCAACTTCTCTCGTTTAATGGTAAAACCTTGCTTTCCCACGCCATCGATTCTATTGAACCAATAATTGTTGATATTAAAGTGGTCCTCGGAGCAAATTATAATAAAATATCCGAATCCATTAATGGTCGAGCGGTAGAAATAATCCGGAATAACCAATGGAGCAATGGTATGGGTAGCAGCCTTGCTAAAGGGATAGAATCGTTATCAAAAGATAGCGATGGCGTTCTAATTATGTTATGCGACCAGCCCCTGATTACAAAACAACATTTAAAATCCCTTGTAGATCATTTTCTAAAACATCAGATCACAATTTGTTCGGGATATAGTGGTGTCAGTGGAGTTCCTGCAATATTTCCAAAAAAATTGTTCCCGGATTTGATGAAGATATCTGAAGATAAAGGAGCCGGGATTTTGCTTACCCAAATTAATAAAATTGTAATTGATTGTCCCTGGGCCACGAAGGATATTGACTCAATGGAGGATTATCAGTCTATAACGAAGTAATTATCTTCTTTCAGTAATAAAATCTATGGTTGCATTCTGATATTTCTCAAGTTTTACAAGGCTTTGCATGTTGCGCAAAGATCTAAATGGGTCATCAGCGATCATTGAATTGAATATCCATATAGGCAAATTTCCTCCCGGATCAGAAAATACCTGGTAATGAACCTCGGTTTGAGTATCGCCAATAGGGATAAATTCCCAGAACCCGTTGAGTCGAGGTATTCTTATACTTTTTTCCAGATTAGGGGCGAAATTCGGTTCACCCGTTACGGTGGCCTTGGCTATCCCCGTCTCTGAATCATAGGTAAAGTCAAATAATGCAACCAAATCTCTGTCATCTGCCGGGAAGGGAAGATCCAACTCTATGTGAACCATGCTCTGAAGAGAATTATATTTTTTTAAAACCTTGCCTTGCTTAACATGGGCATACCAATCGGGAGCTGCTTGCATATCTCCAAGGAGTGCAATTGCGCTGGATAATGTACTTTCTAATGTTGTAACTGCCCTAAATTCTTTATAAATCTCTCCGGCGGGAATCCTTGTATAAACTTTAACGCCATCTTTGTTTTTTTCCAAATCCCAGCCGTCATTTTGCGAGTAACCTTGTAAAGATGATAACGATAATAGTAGAACGAAACACCTCATTTAGAACTCTCCATCTTATTATAAGTACAAACATCAAATACAACTGTAGATTTTAGCATAAATAACTTAATTTTATGAGTTTAAATAATCCAAATGCGAAGATGGGGATAGCCGAAGAAATAAAACAAAAAAAATTCAAAAGCGAATTAAATAAATTGATGATTAATATCATGTTTACGAACAGTTGGTTGCATGAGAAGCAACTTCAACTCTTTCGTCCACATGGATTAACTGAACCACAATATAACGTCCTAAGAATTCTTCGAGGGCAATATCCAAATCCTTCAACTGTTAACCTTATAATTGATAGGATGATTGACAGAATGTCAAATGCTTCTAGAATAGTTGATAAACTCGAAAAAAAAGGAATGGTAGAGAGGACACAATGCAAGAAAGACAGAAGGGCAGTGGACGTAACTATTACTCAAAAAGCATTAGATATCCTGGCTAAATTGGATCTGGAAATGGGAAAATGGGAAAATACAATTAAGACAATTACAGGTGACGAAGCGCAATTACTAAACAAATTATTGGATAAACTTCGCGGCGGCACTAATTCTTAAAAAAATCACTAGCCTCATAAACCGCATTTTCTACTCCCACCATTTCTTCTTTTTGCCGTTCTTGAGTCCAATTGAAGGTTTTTGATAAATGATTGACAATATCCAGAGCGTAATTGCGGGTGTTTTCAATGTCAAAATAGAGTCTCCCTGATCGCCTCACGATAAAATCTAGCGCTGTAACTACCATTTCATTTTGGACACAGAAATCAAGTTCTGCAAGGAGAAATAATCTTTCATTATCACCTTCTTTCTGGTAATTTTGTTCAAATATTTTTATAATCTGATCAGCCTGTCTTCCGTAAGTTGCTACAAGATTCCTACCGAAATAATCATCAAATTCATATTTTTTCAATCTTTCAATTACATCTTTCCTATATACCAGGACTTCATACTCACCAGGGAAGGGTCCTCCCTCAAGCAAAATTTCTTTGGTCCTGCTCTTTACCCATTCCCGGTTTTCTTCATCTGAAAGCTGCTCCATAACCAGGTCCACAATTCTTTCTGACATTTTCCTATACCCAGTAAGTTTCCCCCCAGCCATTGAAAGAAGATTCGATTCAGAAGTAAATATTTCGTCTTTTCTTGAGAGCTCGGATAAAGATTTACCTTCCTCATGAATGAGCGGCCTCACCCCAGCCCAAGACGATGAAATATCATTGATAGTTAAGTTAAGGCTGTTAAACATGCTATTTACAGCATCAACCAGGTATTGAGCGTCGGCTCTTTCCGTCAATATCTTGTCCTTATTGCCCGAGTAATCAGTATCGGTGGTCCCTACATAAGTTGTTTTGCCCCTTGGAATCGCAAAAATCATTCGTCCGTCGGCGACATCAAAGTAAATTGCTTGCTGCAACGGGAATTTCTTACGGTCAAAGACTATGTGAACACCTTTGGTAAGATGAAGCTTCTTGCCCTTCAGTGAGCCATCTTTGTCCCTCAGCTCATCAACCCATGGGCCAGCTGCGCTTATGATCTTCTTTGCCGTGATAACAAATTCTTCTCCTGTAATTGAATCTTGACAATGTGCCCCAGATACCTTGTTGTTATTATAAATGAAATCAACTGCTCTAACATAATTAATACAAACAGCACCGAACTTTAGAGCCGTTTTAATTGCCTCGATAGTGAGTCGGCTATCATCAGTGCGATATTCGGCGTAAAGTCCACTGCCTATAATATCATTTGCATTCAGGAGGGGTTCTTTTTCAAGGGTTTCTTCTTTGCTTAACATCACCCTTTGATCTGCACTTTCTACCCCGGCTAAGATATCATAGACCATTAATCCCACTGAGGTCGTAAGCTTACCAAACGTTCCGTCCTCAGTAAGAGGCAGGAGCATCTTCTCAGAAGTAACCAGATGTGAGGCCAATTGATGAACAACTGTTCTTTCATGTCCAACCTCCCTCACCAATGCAATCTCAAATTGCTTGAGATACCTAAGTCCGCCATGAATTAGCTTGGTTGACTTGCTGCTTGTTCCAGAAGAAAAATCGCCCTTTTCAACCAAAACTGTTTTTAGTCCACGGGAAGATGCATCCAGTGCAATGCCAGCGCCGGTAATTCCACCACCAATGATGAGAAGGTCAAATTCGCTTTTTCGAATAATCTCTTTGAGATTCTTTCGATCTTCCATGGGTTTGTTTGCCACATGGCAAGTTTATGAAACAATCCTCAAAGATTGGTTCTTGTAGGGGGTGATTGAATGAATTTTTCGAAGTGCTATATACCGGCTACTACGGCATCGAGAATCCTTTTTGTTTGTTCAGGATCAAGCTCGTGATTAATCAATGCTTCTTCAAGTGCTGCTTTTGCCAATTCCTCTTTTTCTTTTATATCTGAAGAGGCAAATTCCATTGAGTATTTAAGGTGTCTGACGGCGTCCTCCAAATAAAACTCCTCATTGATTTCTCCCATATGCTCAAGGGTATAGATTATATGGTTTTTTGCTAAGGAATTTATGACATTGCCAAACGCTTGATTCATAAGTTCAATTGTTAAAACACCTCGCTCATATTTATGTTTGATATCAACTATAGAACTTAGGCCTTCTTTCGCAACATCATGATCAAGACATTTTTCGCAAAATGCCTCTTTGCTTAGTAAAACTGAAGCATCCTCCATTTCCCTCAGAAAATTCCACTTGTCATTTTCAATAAAAGCATTTCTTGCTTTGCTTAAGTGGGCGTCGACACCTCCAGCCATGCTATAGTTTGCTTTTGCTTCACTTTTACGACTCACCCGATGACCGTTAATAATTACCAGAACCATAATAGTCCACATGAGAATCGGTATAATCGGAATATTTTTCATGTTATTTATATTTAAAATGCTTATTTATAAGTACTTATAAATCTACAATTAATTTATAACTTTCAATAATACAGCGTAACAACTTAGTTGCTTATAAGTTATTATCAAGATAATTAAATTGTTAGGACAAATATCATATTCTTATCTGATTTTAAGAAAGTGACGAGGACAATATCAAAATTTGGGAATCTTTCTCAGCACTAGTTAAAATCCAGAATACTCTTCGAGCTGCATTCAACCCTATAAAACCATGGATTCAATGGTTTTATAGAATAAATTAGTTGTTGTTAGCAACTAATTTATTCGTTTTGTTGTATGGGAAAAATGATGAATGAAATCACCGGAACAAGTCATTATAGTTTTTTAATTGAGGTTACTTCAAAAAAGATTAAAGGGCGACTTCAGCAACGCTTTAATGAAGAGAAAATTGGTCTTACAGTTGATCAATGGGTGATTTTAGATCATTTAAAGCAAAATGATGGCATCAACCAAATGACCTTAGCCAATAGAATATCTAAAGATGCTCCTACCGTAACAAGGATTGTGGATTTGCTCTGTAATAAAGGCATGATTGAAAGAAGGAATGACCCCGTTGACCGCCGTAGGTTCAATTTATTCCTATGTAACAAGGGTCATAACATTTTAAACAGAGCACAATCCATTGTATTGGAATCGCATAGGCTCGGATGGACAGATTTAAGCAAATCAGATTACCAACATCTACTAAAGATATTGACAACAATCAACAGGAATTTTGGGAACCATAACTTTTTTGCCAACAACCTGGATAAAATTAATTAGCCAGGGATTCAATGTACTTTTTGATCTTGGCCGCTAAAATTTTATTAATTTTCTCATAGCTCTCGAAACTCCATCCGGCCACGTGTGGTGTGAAAAGTACATTCTCACGTTTGACCAAATCATTAAAATCTACAAGCTCTCTTTCGGTTAATCGATCAATATTCTCATTTTCCAGGACATCAAGTGCCGCTGATTTTACCTTTCCATTGTTTAGAGCATCAATCAAATCATGAAGGACTACAACCTTGCCACGGGCAGTATTGACAAGGGTTATATCTTTAGAAAAACGATTTAAGAACGTAAGGTTGACCATCCCATATGTCTCGTCAGTCAGGGGAGTGTGCAAACTAAGAATGTCGGCTTTCTCAAAAAGTTCATCCAGTGAAACTTCCTTAACTAGATTTGATCCAAATCCAGTTTTGTATTTATCGTATGCCAGAATTTCACATTTAAAACCATTGAGTCGTTGAGCAAATGCCTGACCCATATTTCCAAATCCGATAATCCCTACTGTTTTTCCTATAATTTCCATACCGCGGTTGCCTTCCCTTTCCCAAATTCCCTCCCTAATTTGGCGATCTCCAATATTGATTTTATTGAAAAGCGTTAGGAGCATGCCCACAGCTTGCTCGCCTACGGCATCACGATTGGCTTCGGGGGCATTGAAAATTTGAACGCCTCTTAAAGCACACTCGCCTTCATCGATAAGATCAAGTCCGGCTCCAGCACGGGCAATGAATTTGAGTTTCGATGCTGCCTGCAGGAGTTCATTATCAACTGTAGTTTTGCTCCTAACCACTAAGCCTTCATAAGCGGCAATCTTTTTAATAATGCTTTCCCGAGTGATATCAGGTTGATAATCAGGCATTACACCAGCTTCAATGAGTAGTTCTCCAATATCGGGATACATTTCATCGATAATCAAGCAATTAAATTTTTCCACAGTTATCAGAATTGATAAAGTGCACTGGCCACACCAAAATATACCAACAGGCCAAGCAGATCATTGGCAGTAGTAATAAAAGGACCCGAAGCAAGCGCAGGATTGATGTCAAATTTATTAAGAATCAATGGTGTAATAGTACCCATAAATGAGGCTAAAAGTACCACACTGAAAAGTGCTATCGCTACAACCATTGCAATAGTGCTATCGCTGTCAAAAGAAAAAACAATGAAGTACACAGCTATGCTTAGAACTGCTCCGTTCACAATTGAAACTAGCAATGACTTAAAAAGCCTGTTCCACATACTTTCTTCGAAGGCGTTACGACTGGCAAGGCTTTGCACAATAATTGATGACGACTGTATCCCCACATTACCACCTGTCGCCATTATTAAAGGAATAAAAAACGACATTGCCGGAATCAAAATTATTTCACTTTCAAAAAACCCGATAAAATAGGCGGCAATCGAACCTCCTACCAATCCAATCATAAGCCATGGGAGCCTTGCCCGACTCAACTTCCAAATGCTATCATCTTCTTCTACATCGGTGGCAATACCAGCCATCAGTTGTCGTTCTTCTTCAGCGAGTTCTGTAATCACATCAATGATGTCATCATTGGTAATCCTGCCCATCAATTGGCCTTTCAGGTTCACAACAGGTATTACATCCAGATCATATTTACGCATAATTGCTGCAACCTCATCTTCTGGTGTAAATGTTTCCACGGAATGAATGTCACTATCGTAGATGTCGCCAACTTTTGTGAGATCGCTTGAAATGATTAACTTTTTGAGGGAAACTTTACCAAGGAGCTTGTCATTGTTATTCACTACATAAACCGAATAGATATTTTCGACATGTTCCGCTTGTTTCCTTATTTCCTCAATACATTGTTTAATTGTCCAATTGAGATTTGCTTTGATCAATTCCTTGGCCATAAGCCCCCCAGCCACATCTTCATCATAGTGAAGTAACTCTACGATATTCCTTGCCTTCTCCTCATTTAACATCGCAGAAATCACCTGTTCTCTTTCCTTTACAGGCAGTCCATACAGTATGTCAGCACCATCATCGGTTTCAAGTTGATCTACGTAGCCGGCTATTTCAGCAGAGTCAAATTCGTCCAGGAACTTTCCCCGGCTATCTTCGTCCATTTCGATAATAATATTGGCTCCAACGGAGGTATCAAGAAGATCTAGAACATATTTGGATTGTTCTGGATTAAACTCATTTAGAAGCGACGAGATATCAGCGTGATCTGCGCCTTCAAGTGAGTCTCTTATGAATTCAACATCTTTAGTTTCAATGGCCTGGTTGAACAGTTCATGAAATTCTTTGGTCAATTCAAATGCAGGGGTGTCGTTCATTTCAATTCAACCAGTTGTGCAAGGTGTTCAAAATCGCCAATCGACAGTTGCTCTGCCCTTTTATCAAGCAGTTCGAGTGCCATTATTTCGGCCGGCAAATTTAGACTTTTTAGGGCATTGCGCAACGTCTTTCTCCTCTTGTGAAATCCGGCCTTGACAAGTGTTTTAAAGAGTTTTTCATCACAGTTGAGTTTCTTTACGTCATTTCTTTTCAACCGAATTACCGATGACCAAACCTTAGGTGGTGGATTGAAAACATCTGGGGGAACATCGAAAAGATTTTCAATGTCATAATAGACTTGGAGGAGTACACTTAGAATGCCATAACTTTTTTTCCCCGGGGGTGAAGCAATCCTTTGGGCGACTTCCCTTTGAAGCATACAAACGACCTGGTCAATCTTATCAATATTCTCAAGAATCTTGAAAAAAATCTGCGATGAAATATTATAAGGGAAATTTCCAATAATTGAAAATTTCTGATGGAACAGACTTTCAATATCACATTTCAAAAAATCATCCTGAATGAGATTCTTGCCCATTTCCGGGTATTTTAAATACAGATGAGTAATCGATTCCTTGTCAATTTCAATTGCTTTAAAATTTGCATCTAATCGCATAAGATGTTCAGTGAGTACGCCTGTACCTGGCCCTATCTCAAGGATATTTTTATGATTGCTCAAATGAAGAGCATTCACAATTTGCATCGTAACATCAGGATCAATTAAAAAGTGTTGTCCTAAGTGCTTTTTTGGTTTCACATGACGCATTGACCAAATGTAATCAAATGATGTTCCCATTCTGAATTCATGTTTTCAATTTAACTTCGGGGGAATTTTTAAAGACAAAAAATGGAACACAATAAAAACGGCCTCCCTGTGGTAGGTATATCTATAGGTGATTTGAATGGTATTGGTCCGGAGGTCATACTTAAAACATTTACCGACCAAAGGTTGTTGAAATTTGTAATCCCTGTTATTTATGCTTCACATCAAGTAATTTCCTTTTATCGAAAACGCTTAGATATTGAAAATTTCAACTATCATCAAGCCAAAAACTTAGATGAAATAAATCCCAAAAAAGTGAATGTAATAGGCTGTTGGGACAAAGAAGTTGAAATCAAGCCTGGAGAGATAAATAATGACGGTGGTAAATATGCCGCGATTTCACTGATTAAAGCTGCATCTGACCTTAAAGCCGGACAAATCCAAGCGTTGATTACTGCCCCAATACATAAAAAAAATATCCAAAGTGAGGATTTTAATTTTCCTGGGCACACAGAATTTCTAACAAAATATTTCGACGCTGAAGAAACTCTGATGACACTCATAAGTGAAAAGTTGAGAGTTGGTGTAGTTACCGGACACATCCCTTTGAAGAATGTTGCCGATAACATCACGAAAGACCGGTTGGGTAAAAAGATTGGAGTAATGGAAAAAAGCTTGATGTCAGATTTTGGAATTCAAAAGCCCAAAATAGCTGTCCTTGGTCTGAATCCACATGCCGGTGACGACGGCTTGCTGGGAAATGAAGAAGAAAGGGTTATTTCACCAGTAGTTGAGGAGTTTAAGAAAAGTGGGAAATTGATTTTCGGCCCATTTTCCGCAGACGGGTTTTTTGGTGCATTGAACTATCAAAAATATGATGGGGTATTAGCGATGTACCATGATCAAGGCTTGATACCATTTAAAACGCTATCTTTTCAAAATGGTGTCAATTATACAGTAGGTCTTCCTGTTATTAGAACTTCGCCAGATCATGGCACAGCCCACGGAATAGCGGGGAAAGGAATTGCTGACGAAACATCTTTTAGGGAAGCTGTCTTATTGGCCGTAGGCATCATTAATCAAAGAATAGGCATGGATTCAGCAACGCAGTTATCTTTTTAATCACATCCAATGTAATTCGCAATATCTTTATAACTTTGCGCTCTTTATCAAATCCGGGCAGGATAGTGATGAGATCGCTTGATCAATTTGAGGTTAATATTTCAAACTTAAAATCAGGTATTAACGAGTTTAAGTTTACCATTGATAATCTCTTTTTTTCTGAGTTTCCTGAATGTCCGGTAAAAGTTGGAACTGGGGAATGTGAAGTTCAAATAGACCAGAAGGTTAATTTATTAACTGTGAATTTCCACCTTGCCGTGGAAATAGAGTTAATATGCGATCGGAGCCTAGAGAAATTTATGTTTCCAATTCAAACTTATAATAATTTGATCATCAAATTTGGTGATTATAATGAGGAGATTGATGACGATATCGCAGTAATATCCTGGGATGAAAAAGTGATTAATCTTGCTCAATATATTTATGAATATATAGTGGTAGCTGTGCCGATGAAGAAGCTTCATCCAAAGTATATTACTGAAAATGAATCGGAGTTTGGAGAAATTATTTACCGATCAGACGATGATGACGACAATGATGATTTAGATCCGAGGTGGAATACTTTAAAAAATTTGAATTGAGAATAAAAAATATTAGAAATGGCTCATCCAAAGCATAAAATATCAAAAACCAGAAGGGACAAGAGAAGGACCCATTACAAAATAGAACCAAAACACTACGTTATCTGTCCCACGACCGGTGAATACCACTTACCTCATCGGGCGTTTTGGCATGAGGGCAAACTTTACTACAAGGGTAAGGTTATAATGGAAAAAGAAGTATTGGCATAGCTCTGAGCACTTCAAGTCCATGAAAATAGGCCTTGATGCTATAGGTGGAGACTTTGCCCCTATAGCCGCTATTACAGGAGCCAAATTGGCAATACAACAATTGCCTGATGATGCTTCCATAGTGCTCTTTGGCCCAAAAAATGCGATAATTTCCGAAATTGAATCTCAGGGAATTGACCAATCCATTTTTGAAATTGTGGATGCGCCGGAATTAATTGAAATGGGCGAGCATCCCACCAAGGCAATGACGAACAAGTTGGACTCCAGTATTGTTCAGGGTTTCAAATATCTAAAAGAAAAAAAAATACAATCATTTTGCGGTGCAGGAAACACTGGGGCCATGCATGTTGGAGCCATGTTCACCATTAAAGCCATCGAAGGTATCATCCGACCTGGAATTGCTGGATTCGTTCCAAAAGAGAGTGGAGATTTTGGAATCCTAATTGACATTGGTGCAAATGCAGATTGCCGACCCGACGTTCTACTTCAATTCGGTGAAATAGGATCGGTTTATTCTAAACATGTTTTCGGAATCGAAAACCCAAAGGTTGGGTTGATTAATCTTGGTGAGGAAGAGCAGAAAGGAACATTAAATACCCAAGCAGCCTATCAATTGTTTAAATTAAGTAAAAGGATCAATTTTATTGGAAATATTGAAGGTCGGGATTTATTTAATGACAAGGCAGACGTCATGGTATGTGACGGGTTTACTGGCAATGTTATTCTCAAGCTTATTGAATCCTTTTATGATCTTATGATAAGGAGAGACATAAAGAATGATTACTTTGATAGATTTGATTATGAAGCCATAGGCGGGAGTCCAGTTTTGGGTATTAATGGAAATGTTGTTATTGGGCATGGAGTATCTAATGAGGTTGCTATCAAAAACATGATCATTTTGGCATATCGTATGGCAGAGTCAAATATTTACCATAAAATTAAGGAGGCCTTCAGTGACTAAATTTACCAACCTATGAGTAACATAAGAGCACAAATTTCTGGCATTCATGGCTATGTCCCGGATTACATTCTGACAAATAAAGAACTGGAAACGATGGTCGATACCAACGATGAGTGGATTGTATCGCGTACAGGAATTAAAGAGCGCCGCATTTTAAAAGGTGAAGACAAAGGAACCTCAACCATAGGCATTGAGGCTGTTAAGGGTCTATTAAAAAAAACAGGCACTGATCCTTTGGACATTGATCTTATTATATGTGCAACTACTACTCCAGATATGCCTTTTCCGGCAACAGCAAATATCATAGCCAAAGAGGTCGGAGCTAATAACTGTTTCAGCTTTGATATGCAGGCCGCATGCTCTGGCTTCATTTACGCTCTAACGACAGCTTCTCAATTCATCGAATCTGGTAGGTATAAGAAAGTAGTGATTATCGGTGCTGATAAAATGTCGTCGATAATTGATTATACCGACCGAACCACCTGCATCATTTTCGGAGATGGAGGCGGTGCAGCTTTGATAGAACCCTCATTAAATGACAATGGCGTCATAGATTCTCTGCATCGATCCGATGGAGGCGGAGAACAGTATCTACACATGAAAGCAGGAGGGAGTAGACGTCCAGCCAGTCTGGAAACTATCAATGCCCGGGAACACTATGTATATCAGGCAGGAGCGGCGGTTTTTAAGTTTGCAGTAACA
This sequence comes from Bacteroidota bacterium, assembly GCA_027592755.1. GTDB lineage: Bacteria > Bacteroidota > Bacteroidia > Cytophagales > Cyclobacteriaceae > JAJCYL01. The sequence goes on from JAQCLE010000032.1 coordinate 17,628, forward strand.
AATATGGCTGACATTTCATATGAAATTATGAAACGTAATAACTTGACCGGAGATGACATTACCTGGTTAGTGCCTCATCAGGCCAATAAGCGGATTATTGATGCCACAGCAAAAAGAATGGGCGTTGGAGACGAAAAGGTTATGCTAAACATTGAGAAGTATGGAAATACTACGAGTGGTACCATACCTTTGCTTCTTTGGGATTACGAAAAACAGCTAAAAGAAGGAGATAATCTAATAATAGCGGCTTTTGGCGGAGGTTTTACATGGGGGGCCGTTTATCTAAAATGGGCCTACAATAGTAAATGAGATAAGTATATCGATTTATGGCTAGTACTGCAGATTTTAGAAATGGATTATGTATTGAGTTCAACAATGACCTTTACAGCATAGTTGAATTTCAACATGTGAAACCGGGTAAAGGTCCTGCTTTTGTTAGGACGAAACTAAAAAACCTAACAACCGGTAGGGTTATCGACAACACTTTCAATTCGGGTGTAAAAATTACTACGGCCAGGATTGAGCGACGACCCTACCAGTTCCTTTATAAGGATGATCTCGGTTACAATTTCATGGATAGCAGTACTTTTGAACAGGTATCAATTGAGGAGTCTCTAATTGATGCTCCTCAATTTCTTAAGGATGGCCAGGGCGTAGATATACTGTGGCATGCAGAAACTGAAACTATATTAAGTTGCGAACTGCCCGCTTCCGTTGAGTTAATGATTATATATACTGAACCTGGTGTTAAGGGTGACACAGCAACCAATACGCTCAAGCCGGCTACTCTTGAAACAGGAGCAGAAATCAGGGTGCCACTTTTTATCAATCAGGAGAAAATTAAGGTAAATACGCAAACAGGTGAGTACATGGAAAGGGTAAAGTAGCCCTTGTAATTACTTATAGAAATAACTTACTTTATGATTTAACACTCTGAAATGAAAGTAAAAGAAATACAGGAGTTAATTGACTACATAAAAAGCACGGGTCTTGAAGAAGTGAGCATTGAGACTGCTGAAATAAAGATTAAAGTCAAAAGGAACGTAAAGTCAGCAATGACTTCTTCTTCTGCAGCTTATCCTTCTTCAATTCAGACCGCTGCCATTGCATCAAATCTTGAATCCAAGAAAGATGATGAATCCAATTATTTATCAATAAAATCACCGATGATCGGTACGTTCTACAGGTCTTCCAATCCTGATTCTGATGCGTTAATAAATATTGGTGATAAAATCACGCAGGGTAAAGCAGTATGTATTATTGAGGCCATGAAGTTGTTTAACGAAATAGAATCCGAAATTTCGGGCACAATTGTTAAGATTCTCGTTGAGAACGCACAACCTGTTGAATTTGATCAACCGTTGTTTTTAGTAGACCCTTCTTAACTACCTGAATTGTGTTTAAGAAAATTCTGATTGCTAACAGGGGAGAAATCGCCCTGAGAATAATACGAACCTGTAAAGAAATGGGTATTAAAACAGTGGCTGTGTATTCAACCGCTGACAAAGAAAGTCTTCATGTACGTTTTGCTGATGAGGCAGTGTGTATAGGTGGCCCTGCGAGTAAAGATTCATACCTGAGAATTCCCAATTTGATTTCGGCTGCGGAAATAACTAACGCGGATGCCATACATCCCGGCTACGGATTTCTGGCGGAAAATGCAGAATTCAGTAAAGTCTGTGACGAATATAAGATCAAATTTATAGGGGCTAGCCCCGAAATGATCAATTCCATGGGGGATAAAGCGACCGCTAAAAAAACCATGAAGAAGGCCGGGGTCCCAACAATTCCGGGATCGGATGGGTTGGTTGCAAGCGTTAACGAGGGGAAAAAAATTGCCAGTAAAATCGGTTATCCTGTTATTTTAAAGGCAACCGCTGGGGGTGGTGGCAAAGGGATGAGAATCGTTAAAAATGACAACGAGTTCCAGAAGGCCTGGGATGATGCAAGAATGGAATCCGGAGCATCATTCGGGAATGATGCTTTGTATCTTGAGAAATTTCTGATTGATCCTCGTCACATTGAAATTCAAATCATTGGTGACAATCGGGGAAGAGTCTGTCACCTTTCTGAACGGGATTGTTCTATTCAAAGGAGACATCAAAAACTAGTTGAAGAATCCCCTTCACCTGCAATGAACCAAAAATTGAGGGAAAAAATGGGTGCTGCTGCAATTGCTGGGGCTGAATCAATTGGTTATGAGGGAGCAGGAACAGTTGAGTTTCTGGTTGATAAAAATCGAGATTTCTATTTTATGGAGATGAACACCCGAATTCAAGTGGAACATCCCATAACAGAAGAAGTTACTGATTTTGATTTAATAAAGGAACAAATTAAGGTAGCGGCAGGCATTAAGATTTCCGGAAATAATTATTTCCCAAAAATGCATGCGATTGAGTGCCGGATTAATGCAGAGGATCCAAAAAAGGGATTTAGGCCAAGCCCGGGAAAGATCACCAATCTGCATTTTCCTGGTGGACATGGGGTTCGGGTCGATAGTCATGTATATGCCGGCTATACAATTCCACCGAATTATGATTCAATGATAGCCAAGCTCATTGTATCTGCTCAAACACGCGAAGAAGCCGTTGTCAGGATGAAAAGGGCATTGCAGGAATTCGTAATTGAGGGGATAAAAACAACAATCCCATTTCATATTAAGTTGATGGATGATAAGAAGTTTAGGGCAGGGGACTTCACCATTTCCTTCCTTGACAAATTCGATTTTTCATCCATATAATTTTAGAAAATCATGCTGCAGAGAGTCCAAACCGTTTTTCTTACGTTAGTCTTTGTTTCAATGATTGTATCAGTCGTTTCTCCACACTGGCAGAAATTTCACATCGAAAAAAACGAAGTCGCCCAGTTAACAGCCGTGAAACTTACACACTATATTGATATTAATTCAGGAGAAAAACAGTCGGAAACCTGGACATTTTACATAGCCATACTTGCGCTGATCGCATCGGGTGTGGCAATTTATTCAACACTTTCTTACAAAAACCGCCTTACCCAAATCAAGTTGGGTGCGCTCAACTCGCTATTAATGGGGGGAGCATTAATTCTTTCTGTTTTCTACTCTTTTGATGGTGAAAAATTGTTTAACCCAGGAATGAAAGGCGCCTACCTCATCGGATTTTATGCGATTTTCGCTGGGCTTTTTTGTAACGTAATAGCCAATAGATTCATCCGTCGTGATGAAAGGCTGGTCCGTTCAGTTGATCGAATTAGGTAGGGAGACGAATTATTAATACCTCTGATAAAAATTTCTAAGCGCAGAGGTTAGTTGATCGTATATCGGTACAGTAAATTCTATGAACATGTTTTGAGGTGGCGGAGGTATCATTTCAATCTTTTTGCAAAGTGCTAATTGCTCATTCGTTAGTGCTCGTTCATCCCCATTAAATGTGGCCCATTCCGTAAACCAAACAAATGTTCCCGGGAATTTTGTACTTACCAAGATTGATTCATTAGCGCCATCTAAAATTTGCATTGATAAAACCCCCTTTGAAACAACTTCCTTTTTGAAAATGGTCAATTTAGCTTTAACTGAGTTATAAGCCGGAATCTTTTTGCCATCTTCAAGTGTTACCTCCCCTACTTTAACACTGTCGCGGACGAATTGCTCAGTGGATTCTCTTATATAAGTGTCACCGACTGAATAATCATCAAAAGCAAGTATCAATATTTGATCAGGTTTTTCAAGCTGCTCATTCCGAGCCTCATTTGGATTGAAGAACCGGACAAATTCTCTATCCGACCATCCATTATGCAGGTATTCCTCTATTTTTTCTTGAAAGAAATCTCCGCTTAACGAATAGCGCCTCGGAACTGGTATCTGTTCCACTACTACTTTAAGCGTAGCATAGAAGCGTGCTTCAGCCATTTTGTCCCTTGAATCTTTATATCCATTGATGAAGCTGTTCGCATCATTAAAGTGGTAATAAGCCTCTTTGCTGAGGTTACGGTCATTTTGATTGAGTTTTCTTAAACCCGCCTGGTAACTCTCCTCGGCTGCATTGTTTTTAGCCCTTTCCAACTTGTCATAATAGTTCAATGGGTTAACTATAACTTTAAGGGCCCCAGGTGACCGTCTTATTTGCTCATACATATTATTAATAAGCCCGTAAGATCTCACGGTCCGACCCCATTTGAAAGGGTCATTTGAAGAAGTAATATTCCTGATTTCATCTTCATAATATGCAATTGCAAGAGGGTAACTCTTTCTTAGTGTAGACTTGGATTTGTCATGCCCCGGATTTTTTTTTAAACGATCGACAGATTTTAGGACAGCATCATAATAATCTCCTTGTTCTAATGCCTTTTTTCCGCTGGAGCAAGCATTAATAATCAATGAAAGAATAGCCAGGTAGTAAAATATCGTTTTCATAGTTTTCAATATAGAACGCACAAATTACAAATACCTTACCAAGAATTCAATTGGATGAAAACCATCCACAAGTGATGATTGCCACTTAGATCCACAGAGTATAGCTACCGGCTGGGTGATAAATAGAATTAATTGTCCTAATTTTCAACGAAATATTCAAATAAAGTGACTGATTCAATCCTAAAATCGGACTTGAAAGAGCTCGAATTAAATGCTCTTCTCGAAATCACCCAGGCAATCAATGACAACATGGCCGAAGAGTCTCTGTACCGTATTTATCGATTTACACTACTGGCAAATCTCAAAATAAAAAAGTTGGCACTTTTTGTAAATGAGATAAACTGGGATTGCAAAGTATCATTCGGTGTAAAACCTGATTTTTCTACATTTACTTTGCCTGAGGAATATCACAATTTAGACGGCACACAGCTTTTGGGTGTTTCGGAAAATCCGTTTGAGGAATTCGATATTGTTTTTCCAGTGCTACACAAAGGAAGGGTTCTGGCCGTAGTCTTCATTGGTGAAATTAGTAATCCTGAAGTATCTGTTGGTACTAACACAACATTTCTGAAAGCGCTCACAAATATTATTATGGTGGCGATCGAGAACAAAAAACTCGCCCGAAAACAACTGGAACAGGAGGTTTATCACAAAGAACTTGAGATTGCCAAACAAGTCCAGCTTCTGCTCTTCCCTAAAGAATTACCCAATACGAATAACCTTAAAATCGCTGCATTTTATCAACCGCATCATGATGTCAGCGGTGATTACTATGATTATATCCCGCTAAATAAAGATAAATTCATAGTGTGTATAGCAGACGTATCTGGAAAGGGTGTACCTGCAGCAATATGGATGTCCAATTTTCAAGCTTCACTAAGAACTCTCGTTCGTCAAACGGATAACCTTATCGATATCGTCAGGGAGTTGAATTACCATGTGAAAGGAGGTGGTAACAGGGATATGTTCATCACCCTTTTCATTGCCTGCTATGATTTTTCAAAAAATGAACTGAGGTATATTAACTCTGGACATAACCCCCCGATTCTGATAAATAATGGTCAAATGGAAACCCTCCAAACGGGATCCACAATCCTGGGTGTCTTCGAACCCCTGCCATTCCTTGAAGAGGGTGTTCTTATTGACCTGAATGATTTTCTGCTTTTTTGTTATACTGATGGAGTGACAGAAACTTTTGATGAAAATGAGGCTGAATTCGGCATGAATAAGCTATTAGAAGTGATCTCGGAAAATCAGAAAGATGAGTTGGACGAAATGAACCACAAACTAGTAGAATCACTCAATGCTTTTCGTGGTTCGATCCCCCACAACGACGACATCACCATCCTTTCCTGCAGGGTCAAAAATTAGATCAAGCCTTGAAACTTTATTTTCACAAGACTCCGGGAATTATTAAATCATTATTTCCCAGGGTTTATTGGGACTTCCAGGCTCAGTCAACAAATGAAATTTATCTCACTTTTGATGACGGCCCTAATCCTGAAGCAACACCCTTTGTGATTGATCAACTTGCACCCTACAATTTTAAAGCAACTTTTTTTTGTATTGGGTCATTGGTCCAAAAGCACCCAGAGATAATTCATAGAATTTTGGATAATGAACATAGCCTCGGCAACCATACCTATAACCACTTGAATGGCTGGAAAAATTCTACAAGAAAATATATTGATGATGTTATCAAGTGCAATGCCTCATTATCAACAGCCGAAGAGTTAAATATTTTTAGACCTCCTTTTGGTAAAGCGTCCGCATCACAATTGAAAGCACTCCGAAAAAACTATAAAATAATCATGTGGGATTTCATGATCGGAGATTTTGACAATCACCTCAATTTGGAGCGATCACTTCGATTGGCAATAAAACACCTCAAACCAGGGGCAATTGTAGTTTTTCATGATAGCGCCAAAGCCCTTCCGCAGTTGAAATATATTTTACCAAGATATTTGGAAGCTTCGAAAATGAAAGGGTTTATTTCCAAAGCAATTACTAAAGATCTTTTTGAGTGATTTGCAAAGTGCTATGACTAATAATCCCGTTAACTTTACATGGACATTAGTGATAGAAACAGATGGAATTTATTGATAGCCACGCTCATATATATTCCAAAAAATTTAAAACTGACGTCGATGACGTTATTAATAGAAGCATTGATTCTGGGGTTACTAAAATTTATATGCCTAACATCGACCACACCTCAATTGATGATATGCTTGAATTGGAGCTGCGCTTCCCCGAGGTCTGTATTCCAATGATGGGATTGCACCCCTGTTCCATAAATAGGGATTTCCAGAAAGAACTTTACGTGGTTGAAGAATGGCTACAAAAACGGCCGTTCGTGGCAGTTGGAGAAATGGGGACGGATTTATACTGGGACCAGTCTTTTTGGGCAGAGCAGCAGGAGGTTTTTAAAATTCAAAGTGAATGGGCCATTCAATATGACATTCCAATAGTGATCCATTGCCGTGAAACAATTGACGATACTATCTCTTTGGTCAAGGAATTAAAAACTGATCGCTATAGGGGGATATTCCATTGTTTTACCGGAAGTGTGGAACAAGCGATAGAGATTGAAAAACTGGGATTTTGGATGGGAATAGGGGGTGTATCAACCTTTAAACATGGTGGGCTTGACGAAGTAATCCCCGCCATCAACATCAAATCAATAGTTCTTGAAACTGATAGCCCATATTTGTCTCCCGTTCCTCATCGTGGAAAGCGCAATGAACCTTCCTATATACCGATCATTGCCAAAAGAGTATCTGAATTAAAGGGAATGGAATTGGAAGAAGTTGCCATTGAAACTACCAGGAACTGTCTATCAATTTTTTAGCATTAAACAGAGAATAAATGATCAACTACCAACAAGTTGATGTTACCACTTCCCGGTCGACACATCCCAAGGCATCTCTCCTTATTATTTATACTGGCGGGACATTTGGTATGGCTTATGGCAAATCGAGCACATTAATACCTTTTGATTTTAAGCATGTCATAAAAAAAATACCGGAGTTAGGAAGTCTCGACTTAAAGATCACCGTTTTCTCTTTTACCTTGCCCATTGATTCTTCAAATGTGCATACAAACCATTGGCGGGCAATTGGGCATATCATTATGCAGAATTATGAGGAATACGATGGCTTTGTTGTGCTTCACGGAACCGATACCATGTCCTACTCGGCTTCGGCTCTTAGTTTTATGTTTCAAAATTTAACAAAACCAATAATCTTTACCGGAGCCCAAATTCCCATTGGTACCCCCAGATCGGATGCGAGAGACAATTTTCTAACCGCTATTGAAATAGCATCAGATAAAAAAGATGGCCAGGCAATTGTTCCCGAAGTTTGCGTTTATTTCAACCACCGCTTGCTGCGGGCCAACAGATCACAAAAAGTAAGAAGCAGCCGTTTTGGCGCTTTCGAATCTGAGAACTACCCCGATCTGGCCGTTTCAGGCGTTTTAATTGAATATAATACGCCTGAAATTCTTCGACAACCTGACGAAGAAATGATCTACTCAGATTCATTTGATTCCAATGTTGTACTTTTCAAGCTTTTCCCAAATATTCAACAAAATATGATGGAAGCGCTTCTCAACATTAATGGGCTCAAGGGACTGGTTATTGAATCTTATGGGTCGGGCAATACTCCTAATTATCCCTGGTTCCTTGAATGCCTGGAAGAAGCCAATAATAGGGGAATTGTTATTTTGAATGTATCTCAGTGCATTGGAGGGCACGTAATCCATGGAAGATATGAAACTAGTCGGAAGTTAAGCCAATCCGGGGTACTCAGTGGGTCGGACATGACTACGGAGGCAGCCATTACCAAGATGATGTTACTATTAGGTACATATAATGATTCAGAAAAAGTCAAAAGAAAACTAATATTACCCACTTGTGGTGAAATAACGCCCTGACTATTGCTTAAAATTTGGATAAGGTATATTTTATTAATTTATTTGTTTCCTTGGAAGAAATGGGGATTTTACTTCGGAGAGGTGACCGAGTGGTTGAAGGTGCTCGCCTGGAAAGCGTGTGTGCCTCACAAGGGCACCCCGGGTTCGAATCCCGGTCTCTCCGCAAAAACAATAAAACATCTATCTTTATGCCTTCAGATTGTTTATTAATTTTAAAAATGATTAATTGAAGCCAACAAACTAATTACAGAAAAAGTCGAATTATGAAAAAGCTTACAACTCTAATGTTTTTAACAGGTTTCTTAGCGCTTAGCGGTTTAACCACTTATGCACAAGATGCAGATTCAGCTACCGCCGTAGTTCAAGAACCAGTGAAAGCCAAATCTCCCACTCCTGCACCACCGCAAGAGGAAGAATTTGCTCCAATACCGGAGAGGTCTTTTCATCAGGTAGTAAAAGACCAGTTTATTGCAGGTGGATGGCAATTTATGAGCATAGTACTCCTTTGTCTTATACTTGGACTAGCTATTGCCATTGAAAGAATAATAACGTTGAACCTTGCCACTACCAATACCAAAAAGTTGTTGGCCGGTGTAGAGGATTCACTCTCTTCAGGAGGTGTAAAAGCCGCCAAAGAATTATGCAAGAATACCAAAGGACCCGTTGCTTCCATTTTTACTCAAGGTTTGATGAGAATGTCTGAAGGAATAGAAATGGTTGAAAAATCAATAATTTCTTATGGCTCTGTTGAAATGGGTAAACTGGAAAAAGGAATGGTATGGATAAGCCTTTTCATTAGCCTTGCACCCATGTTGGGTTTCATGGGAACTGTAATTGGTATGATTGATGCGTTTGATGCCATAGCTGCCGCTGGTGACGTTTCTCCTTCTCTGGTTGCAAATGGTATTAAAGTTGCTCTGTTAACAACTGTTGGTGGTCTTATAGTCGCAGTAATCCTGCAGTTATTCTATAATTACCTTATCTCGAAGATTGACTCACTGGTTAACTCTATGGAAGATGCTTCGATATCACTAGTTGATATTCTTGTTAAGCACAACCTTAGCAAGTCATAATTTAAAACTAAAAAGACATGTTTGTAGATATATTATTGTACTTAGCATATGGATTGATAATTATATGTGCGGCCGCGGCCATCATACTCCCCCTAATTCATGCAGTGAGTGACCCGGGTGCATTGGTAAAGTCCGGAATCGGTGTTGGAGCACTGTTGGTTGTTTTTCTTATTTCTTGGGCAATTTCAGGAAACGAAGTGTTTCCCTCATATACTCTCCACGGTGTAGATAGTAGTTTGTCTAAATTCGTTGGTGGTACTCTGGTTATGATGTATTTATTAGCAGCCATAGCAATTATTGGAATAGTCTATACGGAAATATCTAAAATGATAAAGTAATGGCAAAAAAGAAAAACAGACCAAAAGCGGAAGTGAATTCCGGCTCTATGGCCGACATTGCTTTTTTATTACTCATCTTTTTCCTTGTAACCACTACTATCGCAAATGATAAGGGTATTGCAATGCTATTACCTCCAAAGCCTGATCCAAATGAGCCACCACCAGAGGTAACAAAAAATGACCGGAATATTTTCAAAATCCTGGCCAATTCACAGGATAGACTGCTCGTTGAAGATGAACCGCTTACGGATGTAACAGAACTCAAGGAAATGGTGAAAATGTTCGTCGTAAACTTTGGCAGCCCTGATGCAGATGATATTGATGTATACAATAGCTTTCCGGCACCTCTCAAGTCTTATGTTAACGCCAATGGCAAACTACCGGCCTCTTCAGATGGACCAGGTGAAGCCATTGTTTCGTTTAAAGCTGACCGCGGAACGAGCTACGAACTTTACATGGCAATACTTGATCAGATAAATGGCGCCTACAATGAGATTTATGCTGAGCGGGTTGGTATAACCACTGATGAATGGCGGACCCTTGACAGGAAAAAGCCTGAAGATTCTGATAAATACAATAGAGGAAGAGAAGGCATCCCACGAGGTATATCTATCGCAGAACCAACTCAAATAGGAGGTTAATATGTCGAAATTCGGAAAGAAATCAACTACTTCACAGGAGATTCCCACAGCGGCCTTACCTGACATTATATTCATGCTTCTTTTCTTCTTTATGGTTACTACCGTATTGAGGGAAGTTGAATTGATGGTTAAGCAGGATTTACCACAAGCAGTCCAATTGCAAAAGATTGAAAGGAAATCGCTGGTTAGTTATATTTATATAGGTGAACCTCGTAAAACTGGGACTTTTGGTACAGAACCTAAAATCCAGGTTAACGATGTTTTTATAGAACCCAGGGACATCGTAAGATTTGTCAATCAAGAGAAAGATAAACTTTCCGAAGTTGAAAGAGATCAAATCACAATGTCATTAAAGGTTGACATTGATACCAAGTTTGGTATTGTTTCAGACGTTCAACAGGAACTCAGAGAGGCTAATGCACGAAAGGTATTATACAGTTCACGGCAGGTAATTGAAACTATATAAGCTTAAGGGTTTATAAAAATATTTAAAGACCGGTGTGATAGATACCGGTCTTTTTTTGATAGAAAGAGTGCCCTGAAAACAAGTTTTTAATAAGTGCTATTGCAAAGTTTTTAGGCTTCATTACTTTTGCAATCCGTTTTAAGCGAGAGTAGCTCAGCTGGTAGAGCACGACCTTGCCAAGGTCGGGGTCGCGAGTTCGAATCTCGTCTCCCGCTCAATGAAAATAAATGTGAGCCATTTGCTCACATTTATTTTTTTGTAGGTATTACCGCCGGAGTGGTGGAATTGGTAGACACGCAAGACTTAAAATCTTGTGAGGGCAACCTCGTGCGGGTTCAAGTCCCGCCTCTGGTACATAAAAGTCAGCTAAGACAGCTGACTTTTTTAAGTTTCAGAGAATTACTCCGTCATGCCAATCATTATAAAAGGCGCCCAATAGATGGGGTCTATAAATTCTTCTCTCACTTCTTTCTTGGCTTCAAGGAACGACTGACGTTTGTTACCCGTTGTGAGCCATTTTTCATAAAAACTCACCATCAGTTTTTGAGTTGCTTCATCAGAAACTTTGAACAAAGACATCACAATAGCTTCGGCGCCCGCCACCATGAAGGCACGTTGTAACCCATATACTCCTTCACCAGCCTGCACTTCACCTAATCCTGTTTCACAAGCGCTCAGAACTACCATTTCCGTCTGGTCAAGGTTTAAGCTCATCGCCTCATAGGCGGTGAGTACGCCACTGCTGATGTTGTAGTTAATATCACTATCATTAAAAATATCTCCGGCACCTGTAAGCAATAAACCTGTTCTTAATAGAGGGTTTTCAAAGGCTTTTGTTTGATTTAGCGCTAACTCTTCTTCAGTGATTGTTTCCGTTTGAAAAAACCCATGTGTAGCAATGTGGAATATCCTCGGGTTGTCTACGCTTTTAATTAAATTTTCAGTTGCATCTGACCCTAAATATTCACTTATATTCCAACCCTTGCGAGTAAGCATCGATTTTAGTTCGACAATTTCAAGTTGCGTTCCTGGAAGTTGTGAAATTACCTGTGCGTCAGTAGTTCTTGTGCCTTTGGAAGCCCTGGCAGTTAAAGGCCCGGGATCTTCAACATAAAATTTCGGATTCCCGACCATTGTTGCCCTTCGTTCTTCCTGAACTTTTTTGGGATTGAGCCTGGTAGTAAATATGTCCTTGGTATTACTAACCAATATTATGTTTGATTTATCAACAAGGTATTGCCCTTCAGGAGTTTTGAAAGACTCCACATTGATCTGATTGTACACGCCATCCGGTGAAAAATACAGCTTCGAAACGGAGCCCAATACCTGGTCAACAGGCTTCCAAAAAGCTTCATATGAATAGACATCGTTTATCCGGAATTTCATACTGTTACGATAATACTTGAGATACCTTTTTTCTAAATCTTCACCATTGTTTAGTAAAATCATCTTTGGTTTGGTACGTTTATCATTGTTGATATAAAGCACCGCATACGTAACAGAATCTGTAAAATTGTGATCAAAATGACGAAACCGAACCATCTCCATTGCGACTTCACCAGGTTTAAGAGCATTTTGAACCAAATCCCATGTGACTGATTCGTCCTTTTTCCCGAATTCAGAAAGGAGACTTAACTCCTTTTCAAGATCGCCAACTTCCCTGTTAATACTCTCTGAGTTGATTCCACTTAAATTTAATTCTTCAATACTCATTGACAGTATGGATGTCATTATCTCCTTCTTATCAATCCATTCATTATAGAGATCAATAAGTTTCTGGTCATTGCTACCTAATATTCGTTGTTTAATCTTAATTGATGAGTTTAGAAGTAATGCTTTTGTAAGCAGGGCATTATTATACATTTTCCCCACAAAATCATCATCTTTGGATGAAAGAATCACTGCAAGTGTGTTAAAGAACTCATAATCCGATTTGATGGTATTCCAGAATTTAGCTTTTTCGCGTTCGTTAAGTGCTGGAAAATAGATCTCAATAAAATTCGAATAATTGTCAAGTACTTCTTCGATGGTTTTTCGGGCCTTGTTCAAATCACCACTCATGAAATAAGTTCTACTCAGCTTGGACAGCACCCGTACAAACTCGGGATGTTTTGAATTGAAAAACTCCTCATATGTATCCTTAGCTGCCGAATAATAATTATCAGCCCTGTTGTATTGCTTTCTTTTATAATAAATATCTCCCTTCAGTATATTGATTGATGCTGAATTAAGGTTCGTTCTTTTTCCAATCCTGGATTTCCATATGGCTTCCGCTTCATCGAGTGAACTGAAAGCTAAATCGTATTCTCCATTTGCAATGTTGACGATTGCAAGGTTCTTCAATATCTCGGCATAGCTTGGGTTTTTACTACCTAATTTTGTGCCTATAATTTTTTCAGCCTCACTGAATAGCCTGGTAATTTCAGTAATGTCTTCGCCTTGATAATATTTTATTAAAGCCAGTTGAGAAATACCTTTACCTACATCAAGGTGAGTCTGACCGAAGTGCTGCTTCAAAATTGCCAGCGCTTCAAGGGTATATTTTTCAGCGATATCGTAATCACCAATAGCAGTGTGAACCGATGAAAGAAGGTTAATACTTTTTACGTTCTTCGTGGAACCACTTCCATAAGTTGCGGTTGATATGGCATTCGCCTTTTGCGCCTTAGTGTCAGCACCAGAATAATTTCCTTTCAACAAATCAAGCTCCCCCAACATTACCAGTGGCTCAATTAGGAACCTTGATTCAGTACCGTACTTCTTTTGTTGTCTATTATAAGTGCTTGTAAGAATTTTTTCAGCCTCACCTAGTCTTCCAATATTTATTAACAGACCAGCCTTGTCCTCATCAGAGGAAACAGAAGTTACTTCAAGGCTCGGCCCTGCTTCCTTAGTGATTTCCTCAGCCTCTTTAAGGTTACGTTCAGCTTCGTCATATAAGCCTTTTACAGCCAATAATTTAGCATCGGTAATTAATGTTTGAGCATAGTATATAGGATTTGCACCGATGCTCCTTTTTGCAAGTATTTTTTTTGCAATATCAAGCCCTTCCTGAGCCTTGTCATAATTTCCGATGTCTATCTCAAGGGAGGCAATGATCTCCAGTTCGATAGCGTACGCCATATCCTCATTATCATATTTCTTACGTGAGGACAGTAAAGCATCCTCAAGTATTACTGTTGCCTCTTTATAATTATCATTTACTACATAGTATGTTGCCACGTGATTCAGTATATCGATGTAGTCAATATGTCCTTCTGTAATTTCTCCGGCAACAAAATCGCGAAAACTTGTCTGATATATTTCGGCTGCAGCATCGAATTTATCAGTATAATCGACATAGAAATTTGCCAGCTTCAATTTGCTCAGGTGAAACTCAGGTGAATCATCTCCATAGAGAACTTTCTTGATCTCGAGAATTTGATTGAGGTAAACTTCTGCCTGGGTATAATTCTTTTTGAAAATTTCCGTGCTCAAAGCGTATTCCAATAATTCAATTCGTCTTATATGATTAGGAGGCACTGCTGGATTTGTGAGCAAAGTTGCAACCCGGGTATTGAGGGTTCTGGTTTTCGATTTTTGCACCCTCTTATCGAATTCAACCAAATCCATGCTAATATTATACACACTGTTCTTGGGATAATTGTGTTTCGTTGTTCGCTCATAGTCATCCCTGGCCTTCTCAAACCTTCCTGATCGTTCATCTTTCAAATACCCAACCGCAATACGGTTTTTGAGTTCCATTGCCAGCCAATGTGATGCGTCATATTTTCGTAGCAGATGGGTATGTGCCTTTTCGTACAGGTCAATTGTAACATCAACTTCCAATCCATTTTCCTCAAGTAATTGAGTATTGTAATATTTGTTCAGGCTATAACTCAAGTCAGCCTTGTTAAGATGATCAAGAATCCAGTTCTCGGTAGCTACAAAAGCTGAGTCTGCTCTCAAATAATCACCCATTTTTCTCATGGTGTTGGCCTTGGTTATCATCAAAGTCGCATATTCTCTATCAGCGAGGCGATTCTCTTTTTTTGATCCGTCAGCTGATTCAGATATTTCTTTATAAAACGATAGTTGCTTATCAATATATTCCAATGCCTCTCTATTGAACCCTCTTCCTGAAAGTATCTGCGCATTTAGGACATCCAACACAGCTTCCATAGCAGGAGTCAGTTCTCCTCTCTTTTCAAAAGTTGCCCGGCAATCAACCAGGTACTCATAGGCCAAAAGAAAATTTTCATACCAAATCAAAGTTTCCGTAGCTTCCTTTAAAATGAAAGCATGGTCGAGAGATTCAGGGCTATTGATCTCCTTACTTTTTTCAACGGCTTCCCTCACTAATAATTCAACATCGCCCAAAACTCCTAACGCATTTTGAACCATTGCCCTTTTGCTCAAAGCAACCGGAAGAAATCGATTGTTTGGACCCAATTTTTTAGCAGCTTTCTCGATTACTCTTTCAATATCCTTTAAGGTGCCTTCATAATCACCCTGATCAAACTCCTCTACAATCTTTTCTAAATCCTTATCAAACTGAGCATTGACTAAATTGGAGCCAGTAAACAGCAAGCATGTAATTAATGCAAGATTTTTTAGGATATTTTTCATGATTCAAATTTATAACTTTTTTACACAGATCAACAGTCACTTTAGAACCAATGATCCACATCAGGTTAAAGTTGCAAGCGTCTATAAATTTATCCTGTTTAGAGGGTAAAATCAACTACTCCTTTTCAATTGGTCCAATCATTTTAACGACTAGCTCGGCAACATTAAAAGACCCTAACTAATTATTAACTTTGCACTTCATTTTGAATTTTGGAATAATTTATGGCATTAAGTGACCAGGAAATCAGACGTAGAGAGGAGCGAAAAGAGTTGGCTAAATTGGGGATCAATCCATATCCTTCAGAGCTTTTTCCGGTAAATACAACGGCACAAGACATCCTTGAAAACTACGAGAAACAGAAAACTGATTACAAGAACATTACCATCGCTGGGCGCTTAATGAGTCGAAGGATTATGGGGTCAGCTTCTTTCGCTGAAATTCAGGATAGTACTGGACGTATTCAAATATATATTAGAAGAGATGATATCTGCCCAGCAGAAGATAAGACATTGTATAACACCTGTTTTAAGAAATTGCTGGATATTGGAGATATAATTGGTGTTCACGGCTTCGTTTTTACTACGCAAACTGGTGAAATTTCGATCCACGTTACGAGTTTCAAACTTCTTACGAAATCGCTTAAGCCACTTCCAATTGTTAAATCTTCAGAAGACGATACCGGCGAGAAGAAAGTCTGGGATGCTTTTGAAGACCCCGAGCTGCGCTACCGCCAGCGTTACGTTGACCTGATCGTAAATCCTGAAGTCAGGCAAACCTTTATCAAACGCACGCAACTCGTAAATTCAATGCGGGGATTCCTTAATGACAAAGGTTACCTGGAGGTCGAAACACCTGTTTTGCAGCCACTTTATGGTGGTGCAGCAGCTAAGCCTTTCAAAACCCACCACAACAAACTTGACATGACCCTCTACCTGAGAATCGCCAATGAGCTCTATCTCAAAAGGTTGATTGTCGGAGGTTTTGATGGGGTTTATGAATTTTCGAAAGATTTTCGAAACGAAGGAATGTCCCGTTTTCATAATCCCGAATTCACCCAGGTCGAACTTTATGTCGCCTATAAAGATTACAACTGGATGATGGATCTTGTCGAGGAAATGATTGAGAAAGTTGCCATCGATTTGCATGGAACTACCTCTGTAAAATGTGGAGAAAATACAATTGACTTCCAGCGACCCTGGAAGCGTTTCACCATGTTTGAAGCCATTCAGGAATATACCGGTATTGATATCTCAGAAATGGATGAACTTCAACTTCGTGAAACCGCCAAACAATTGCATATCACCTTAGAAGAATCAATGGGCAAGGGGAAAATTATTGATGAAATTTTTGGTGAAAAAGTTGAGCCTAATCTGATTCAACCAACTTACATCACCGATTACCCGGTGGAGATGTCTCCACTTGCTAAAAAACACCGATCGAAACAAGGGTTGGTAGAGCGGTTTGAAGCCATCTGCAATGGAAAGGAGATTTGTAATGCTTTTTCTGAATTAAACGATCCGATCGATCAAAGGGAGCGATTTGAAGAACAAGTGAAATTAGGAAAACGAGGCGATGATGAGGCCATGGTTATCGACGAGGATTTTCTTCGAGCCCTCGAATATGGTATGCCACCTACGGCAGGCTTAGGTGTTGGTATCGACCGCCTCGCTATGATAATGACCAATTCTAAATCCATCCAGGATGTCATTTTTTTTCCTCAAATGAAACCCGAGAAGAAAGGTACCGACGCTTCAAACAAAGATTTTGAGGATGTAGGCGTACGGTCAGAACTGATCCCCATTCTTCAGAAGCTCGGGATTAAAACGATTGAAGCCCTGAAGAATCAGAAAGATTCAAAGCTCTTTAATGATGTATGTGGTACCCGGAAAAAAATGAAGCTTAATGAAGTAAAAAACCCGACACTGGAGGAAGTTCAGGGATGGCTGACTTAGAAGTTGTAGGCTAATCTACTTCATCAGGGGTGACCTTGAGGACTTGCCAGTTTTTATATATAAATTGTCACACTCATCCGAACCTTTATGAATAAAGTTGCAATATCCCGTAATGCTTAATGTTTGCCACGT
>JAQCLE010000154.1 GCA_027592755.1 Bacteroidota bacterium
TCAAAGGTTTGAACTTTTTCCGCTATTTTATCCGTTTTTTGAAATTAGACTTTCGGATAGTTGTGACATATTGTTTATGATTCGTTACTCTTCAACAACATTGACCGCCACTTCATGATTCACCTCTTTATGTAAATCCAGAACGACATGATAGGTGCCTAATGTTTTAATCTTTTCCTTAAATGATATTCTCTTTTTCTCAATATCATATCCCCGATCTTTCAAAGCATCACATATCTGCAAACTGGTTATTGCACCGAAAATTTTACCACTTTCACCAGCTTTAGTGCGAATTTCAAGAACGATATCACCGATAGAATCTGCAATTGACTGAGCATCCTGTCGTAACTTCTCTGCCTTATGCGCTGCCTGCCTGATATTCTCATCAATCATTTTGCGATTCGACTTGCTGGCAACGATAGCCATTCCCTGAGGGATTAGGAAATTCCTTCCGAATCCGTCCTTCACCTTAACCACATCATATCTATAGCCAAGGCCCTGTATATCTTCCCTAAGAATAATTTCCATTTCTTATTATTTTAAAGAATCTCCAATGTAAGGCATCAAAGCCAGGTGCCGTGCCCTTTTAACAGCCTGCTTCACCTTAACCTGATACTTTTGACTGGTACCGGTTATTCTTCTGGGTAGAAGCTTGCCTTGTTCGTTCACAAATTTGATAAGGAAATCAGCATTCTTATAATCAATGTACTTGATTCCGCTTCTTTTAAACCTGCAATACTTTTTTCGCTGGGTATCGCGATTCAGTGGTTCGTTTACTAATGTCATCCTACAGCCTCCTTTACTTCTTTTACTTCTTTTACTTCTTTCTTCTTATTGAATTCGCCTCGCTGGCGTTTTAGGTTGTATTCAACTGCATTCGTGTCAAGTGATACAGTTAAAAACCTCATGATTGCCTCTTCTCGGCGGTACTCTGTTTCCAGAATAGCAATCAATTCCGGCTTTGCTTTGAACTCAAATAAGTGATAGAAACCTGTCGATTTGTGCTGAATTGGATAGGCCAGTTTTTTCAAGCCCCAATTTTCATCATTAATGATCTCAGCTCCGCCATCTTTTAATAGTTTGCGGAATTTTTCGGCAGTATCCTTCATCTGGGTCTCAGACAAAACGGGAGTTAAAATGAATACTGTCTCGTAGTTCTTAAGCATTATTTATAATGTTAGATAAAAATTTAAGGTTGCAAAAGTAGGTGTTATATGCCAACCAGACAACGGATAAAAGAAAAACCCTGATCTTTGCCCTTCATGTCCGTACTCTACAACATAGGCATCCTATTGTACTATTTACTCGTCAGGGTAATCTCCCCATTTCATTCAAGAGCAAGATCATTCATTGAAGGGCAAAAGCACCTTTTCCAAACCATACTTTCCGAGGACTTAAAAGGGAAATGGGTATGGTTTCATACGGCCTCAGCGGGTGAATTTGAACAAGCCCGGCCGGTAATAGAACGTGTGAAATCAGACTATCCAAAAATAAGACTGTTGCTGACATTTTACTCACCCTCGGGATTTGAGTTTGCAAAGAAATACCCATATGCGGATTTGGTAACGATCCTACCAATTGATAATCAGGCCAATTCTCAATGTTTTATTAGTTCATTCGATCTGATTTTGGTATGTTTCGTTAAGGGCGAGTTTTGGCTCAATTATCTCAATGCTTTGAACAGGCAATCAATTCCTGTTATCAACTTCAGCTCAATCTTTCGACCAAATCAAATGTTCTTCAGGCGGTATGGAGCTTTCTATAGATCGTTCCTTTTCAAGTTCAATCATATCCTTGTTCAGAATGGTGAATCCCTCCACTTGTTGAATAAGATCGACTATAAGAAGGGTGTAGTCTGTGGCGACACCCGTTTCGACAGGGTTTTGGAAGTGTCCGAAACTAAAACCAGCTTTCCAATAATAACAAAATTTAAAGGGCCTTCTAAATTGTTAGTTTTGGGAAGTGTTTGGCCATCTGACATGAAAATCATTGGTCCGGCCTTGAAAGAACTCATGGCCTTTGGTATCAGAATTGTCATTGTCCCTCACCTAACGGATAATAACTCAATAGATGCTATCCTTGATGGGATTGATCTTAAAGTTTTTAAGTATTCTATGTCGGGCCAGGCTAAAACCCTGGAGCAATTTGATCTATTGGTTATTGATGAAATGGGTCTTCTTGCTGCAATATACGGTCAGGCTGATATGGCTTACATAGGTGGAGCTTTCAGAGGCACTTTGCATAACACCCTTGAAGCGGCTGCTCATGGTATTCCAGTGATTTTTGGAAAACATCCTACAAATGCCAAATTCAAAGAAGCAGAACATCTGCTTAACATTGGTGCTGCTTTTGAGATCAACTCAGCGGAAGAATTCCTTTCAATATTGAGAACACTCCTTTCAGATCATTCATTGTCGGTGCAAGCAGGAATATTAGGGCGAAATTATGTTTCAAAGAATGGAGGTGCAACCAACAGGATAATAAACGTAGTGAATGAATATCTTAGCCCCTACAAATGATTGCAACAGTCATCAAATCGACGGGATCTTGGTATGAAGTGAGAAAAGATTCAGGAGAAGTTATGCAATGCAGGTTAAAAGGCAAATTCAAACTCGATGATAAGAGAATTACCAATCCTATAGCTGTTGGCGATAAAGTAGTCATAGCTAAGGAAGATAAGGGCGATAACACCTGGGTGATATCTGAAATTAAACCCAGAGAAAACTACATCGTTCGCAAAGCAATTAAAAAATCGGAACATGCCCACATTCTGGCGGCAAATATTGACCAGGCTGTATTAATTGCAACTTTAGCCATGCCAAGAACGTCTCTCGGATTCATAGACAGGTTTCTTGTGACTGCCGAAGCATACCGCATACCTGCAGTAATCCTTTGGAACAAGTCTGATTTACTCAAGCCTGACCACCTTAGCGTAATTGATGAACTTAATGAAATATACAATCATTTAGGCTACAATACGAGCCTGATCAGTTCACTTAAAACCACAGATATTGACTCAGTAAGGTCAATTTTTAGCGGAAAAACAACCCTGATAGCCGGGCATAGTGGCGTTGGCAAAACAACATTTCTAAATGCATTGATCCCGGCCCTGAATCAAAAGACCTCTGCGATTTCCTCTTTTGCGAATAAGGGCGTTCATACCACCACTTTTGCTGAGATGTTTATCATGGACAACAAGTCATTTGTGATAGATACACCCGGTATCAAGGAACTGGGTTTGATAGAGATAGAAGAGGATGAATTGAGCCATTATTTCCCAGAGATGAGGGCCCTTTTTGGTAAATGCAAATTTCATAACTGCACACATCACCATGAACCCAAATGTGCGGTGATTGAAGCCGTTCAGAAAGGAGAGATTGCAGAATCCAGGTACCTGAGCTATTTGAGCATGTATGAGGATGAAGAAAGTCATCGATAACGAACTGAGTATTCTTACAATCAATTCGAATCAGTTAAACACCCAACTTTCTACATAAATCTTAATGTCCCAAAAAACTCCGGAATGTGAAAACTGGGTTTTGGGAAATCGATGGGTGCCCAGGTAAGCCAATGTGGGTGCGAAGACTCATCAGCACATTTATAAAAATTACTCCGCCATATTGTACCGGCTACTGGCGGTGCCATATCATGGTATTTTCCCAGAATTTTAAAAGGGATTCGGTATTCCACCGTCCATGTGGTTGGTACCTGAATTTCGGGATCTACCAATGATGGCAGGCTGTGTGCTACCTCAACTTTTTTTATGTCGTCATCAGAAATTTTGACATTCTCTTTTCGGGGTAATAGCTGATGGTGAAACAGCATAGTACCCCCACAATTCATTTCAAGATTAAAATAGCCCTTATTACTATGCTCTTCAGGGCTAAAGAAAAATTCGACACAGCTGTCTTTGAATACACCTTCCTGATGTTTTGTTCTAATGGCCCTGACATATTGATCTTCCACCCGAAATATCACGTAGATCGCCTGATCATCGTAAGCAACTTTTGCCTGTACTGATGGTCGATGATCGGGCTTATCTCCCATGTAATGCTGCAATGAAAGGGGCTCAATACTCATCCAGGGAGCCTTATCCCATTGGGCATCAATTTTAAAGGAAGTGGGGATTTTTTGTACCCGATAGCTCATCATCTCACTTTGATTTGGTAATGGTTTGTTGCAAGCTAAAAGCGGCACAAATATTAGGGTGGTCCATTTGAACATCACGTATCATTCTGTAAAGAAGAAAACTAAATTAGAGAATTATTTGATGAGATTTTTCTCAGGCTAAAAAGCTTTGTCGTCTGACGGGCAGAAATTATTTTTTAGATTATGTGTGTGGCCGGGTATTGCTACCCGGCCAATCGATGCTGGTGGAAACTTCCGACATCACCTATCCTGGCTTTTTCATCGCTGAAAAGCTCGCAGTTTGAAGAACAGCTATGATTTTTTAAATTTTTATAAAGTCTACTTCGATTTTTCTGCATAAAACACTGTCCAAAGCAAATTTCTCCAGACTATATCAATGTTTTTGAAAGAAGCATCTGTTAGCCAGATTAATTGATCTTCGGCAGCTGCATGAAAATCATGCCGTTCCTGGTGATCCATCCAAATGTTCCAATCCTCTCCAGTTGATCCAAGTTTGAAAGCTTCTCTTTTCCAGGCATCCATGTGCTTTTGATAAATTTCGGTTGTTGAACCTTTACACTGATCTGCAAAAGTGAACACCCCATTTGGTTTGATAAATGAATACACTTTATCAAATAAGAGCTGTTTGTCTGAATCAGCAATATGGTGAATCGAAATGCTTGAGATGACCAAATCGAAGGAGTTTCCTTCATATTTCAAATTTCTAAAATCTGTCTGATCGTAACTAATTGAGTTAATGGATTTGAACCTCGATCGGCATGCTTCTATCATTTCAGATGAAAGATCAACTACGGTGAGCATTGACGCAGGATACCTGTGAATTATTTGCTCAGTTAAATTACCGGTACCACAACCAAGCTCCAGAATGTTCTTAGGTGCAAAGTCATCTGGTATATAATGAAATAACGTTGAGAGCATTTCACGGTATCTCGGGATAGTTCTATCCAATAGGTCTGCATACTCCTTACTTATACTGTCATAAAACTCTTCTACGTTCATCTTTTTAAATTAATAACGGCTATAGAGGGCGTTGTGGCTGCTAACGTTGGTTAAAAACTAATATAGCAAATCTGCTTAATCTTCATATCTTCATTTTTTTAAGGCCAAAAACAGCCTGCCCCGAACTTGATTCTGGGAAGCAAACCTGCCCGACTGTTGTCATCCAACTTGTTTGTTGGTGAAGAACACCAACAAAGACCTGGAAGTCTTCAGGATTTTACTTATCCCTGCTTTTACAGGATTATTATGGATATAATCCAACTTGTTTGTTGGTGAGGAACACCAACAAAGGCCGGAAGGACACCGATAGAATCATCTACCACAAATGATGAACCGGCTCCCGAATGTTCTGATCATATAGCTCCTTGATCGAATTCATTTCTTCTCTGGAAAGTTCATTGAACTGTAAAGCCTCTAAATTGGATTCAACCTGCGCTACATTTGAAGCACCTGGTATTACACAACTTACTTCATCATACATCAAGATCCATTTCAGGGCCAATTGAGAAAGTGGTTTACCCGGAAACATCGCTTTTAGTTTTTCGACCGTTTCCAAGCCCAATTCAAACTCAACACCTGAGAAGGTCTCTCCTTTGTCGAACGCAGCCCCCTCCCGATTGAAATTACGATGATCATCTTTGGCAAAAGAAGATGCTTTGCTGAATTTCCCCGTAAGCAATCCGCTGGCCAAGGGAACCCTTGCCAAAATACCAATGTTCTTTTGGGCGGCTTCCCTGAAGAATAACTCCGTGGGTCTTTGCCGAAAAATGTTGAAAATAATTTGTACTGTTTTGACATTTGGATATTCAATCCCTTTTAGCGCTTCTTCAACCTTTTCTACACTCACACCCAGGTGAGCAATCTTACCTTCATCAACCAATCGGTCAAAGAGTTCAAAAATCTCGGGACGATAGTAAACTTCGGATGGCGGACAGTGCAGTTGTATCAAATCAATGCGTTCCACTCCTATATTCTTCAATTGAAATAGGCACTTAATAAATAAATATTTTGAACAAATAAACCGTGTAAAATGCTTTATTAACTCATTGATATTGAGTATATTAATGAGTAATTTAAAGCTAAAGTTAAGTTTCAAGAT
>JAQCLE010000033.1 GCA_027592755.1 Bacteroidota bacterium
AAATAATTAAATAAATTATACTGAAACTGTCATAGACACTTAATTCACTGAAATCACTTTGTTTTATAAAATTGATTATTGTGTTGAGGATTCACGGAGTTGTTTCTGAAAGTATTAATTTTCAACACTTGAGATTTTGATTACAGCTAAGTCAATTGACATATTTCACCAACTTTAATGACTCCAAAATATAAATAATGGACAGCTTCTATTTTCAAATAGTAATAACGTTAGGCCTGACAAGCCTTTTTCTTATCACTCGAATAATTGCCGGGAAGATCATAAGACGGCATGCTTCCAAAAATCAATTTGAAAGTAATAGAGTCTCATATACAAGGAAATTGATAAATATGATTTTGGCTTTACTTCTTATATCATTTATTGGAATTGTTTGGGAAATTTCAATCAAGGGGCTATCACTGTATTTCGCTTCATTTTTCACTGTAGCTGGAATTGGCTTGTTTGCTCAATGGTCCATTCTGAGCAACATTACCTCATCGGTAATACTCTTTTTTTACTTCCCATTTAGGATTGGCTCCAGGGTTAAAATTGTTGATGGGGAAAACTCTATTACCGGGGTTGTTAAGGACATCACGATTTTCTCAATCAAAATTGAAACTGACAAAAAAGATGAGGTGAGTTACCCGAATAATCTTGCCATTCAGAAACCGATTATTCAAATAATGTGAGCGATAAATATTGCAAAAGGGATGGTTGGATGTCATTTTGATAAAGTCATTCAAATCCCTTCCATGCATTAGTAGCATTCGTGATTCAACTTTCCCTGACGTTAATTCAAATATTCTTGTATCTGTTTTGAAACCCCACCATTCTTTGTGAAATTTTTTTTGAAGTAAACTTCGTTCATATCCAATTACCCAATTATCAGAACTTTTATTATATCGTGAGTTTAAAGTGGTTTTTTCAAGTTCAAAATGAGTTCTGTATCCTGCTTTTAGGTGAAGAATATTCTTTACTGACATTAGATCATAGTCAGACTTAGTTTTAGGTTTTAAATTATATAAATATTGAATGTGGCCAATCTTCGGGATCAATATGACCAAGGTCAAAAATAGGAGGGCATTTAATAAAGTCGTCATACCCAAGTTACTTCAATCCTTCCGCTATAACTATTTCTGTTGCCCGTTAACGTGTGCAAGCATCTGAAGGTTTCTCAAAGCATAAACAGATTTATAAGTGTTATTATATTTTATAAATTGCTGAATCACATGAACAGTCTCGGAATCAATAAAGGGAAATAAAGGCTGATCAACCCTATCAATTTTTCTTAAAGTTTTTTTAATTATCAGGTCCCATGCTTGATAATAGTTTTCGAAATCCTCATTTTTCAAAATCTTCCTACATTCAGTCTTTCCGCAAGAAACCTCCATGTTCCTTTCCAGATTGAAGATGCCATATTCATCTGTAATTTCTTCACCCGCCGATATATCTCGTATAGCAATTTCAAATCCGTAACCAGTAGAAATTGAATTGGGGTGGCAGCAGTGATTTACATATTTTGCAAAGTCCCAGCTAACAATTCGATACCCTCTTTGATCGATATAGGAGTATTTCTCAATCGCTTTCTGCATTATTTCCGAGTGAGATTGATAATCCTGAGGTGAGATTTCAATCTCAAGACTGTCTTTAACATAGACAATTGTACCCTCGGGTATAAATTCTGTTGCAAAAACACCGTAACCTATTGAGTCATTGATGTGTTTTATGATGGCTGTTGGGTGAATCATATATTTTTTGACGCTAAAGGGTTAGTATTAAATATGATAAAAAATCAACACTAAAGTCTCTACTTTTTCAGATATTTCATAGCATCGTTTAAAGCATTTCTGATGCGTTTGTAATCAGTTTGATCAAATAACTTTTGGTTGATCTCAATTTCGATCCCGGCATATTTTCCAATGGGAAAACATGGACGTAAATAAGTAGTAAAACCATCATCTATTCCCTTATACGGTTTGTTTAGTTCAATCTTTGTCCGGGAAAGATGCTTGTTTAAAATCTGATAAATCTCTGCAGAAATGACACGTTCTATTTCCAATGCCTCATCATAAAGAATACCTACATCAGTTTCTCTTGTTTCTCCGTTAAAAATTGGAGTGAAAGAATGAATTGAAAGGTGCACGACTTCAGAACCAGACTGGATCGTTTTCCTAATCCAGTCCTCAACTTGCTTACGATAAGGGTAGTAATATTTTTTTAGGATGTATTTTTTACTTTCGGATCCAGAGGATTGGAATACTCTGAAAAGAGCTGAGGATGAAAATCTGATCGATTGGCTTCAACTAATAGTCGGGAAATTGACGTCTGGAATAAAACACTGTCTGATTTTTTGGATAGGAATTTGGCTAATTCAAGCGCTCCCGGATCCCATCCTCTGTGCGAGATCAACACTTTTTTCTGGCCTTTAAACAGATATTTAAAGTCTTTATGGATTTTATTTCCTGCATGTTCACATGTTATGACTAAGCTTCTTCCAGGCATGAATCAAACATTTCGTTCATGGTAAGACAATCGCAAAGTGTTGAGTAGATCATTTGAAGGTTCTTGTGAGAAAAATCATTGCCTGCGACTTTAAGTATGCGGGTTGATAATGAACCTTTGTCAAGGATAAATTTGATTGTGTCTTTCCAGGGTTTTATTTCGATTGGACACTTAAAGAAAATGGTATCAGATAGCAAGTGGTAAGCTGCCTTCCCTGGACATTGCACCGCGTCAATCCAGGGAAATTAATATACCCCTGCCGAAAATTGACAAGGAAAATAATGAATACCAGTTAGTGATTTCAGCCAGGACGATAGCTCAAACTGATTTGGTCCCTGCTAACCATGAATTAGCTTTTGGAGAACTCGAGTTGAATCAACTAGCTCTCAGGGCATTTAATAAAGATGCAATTGGCGCTTTAGCAGCGGAAAAAAATGGTGAGAATATCGAAATCGCAGGGCAAGGGTTTGCGGTGGCTTTTAATCAAACCTCCGGTGAGATGATCACCCTGGACTATGGTAACGGAAACTTGATCCAAAAGGC
The DNA here is from genome assembly GCA_027592755.1 of Bacteroidota bacterium. Classification (GTDB taxonomy): domain Bacteria; phylum Bacteroidota; class Bacteroidia; order Cytophagales; family Cyclobacteriaceae; genus JAJCYL01. Next base: position 3,046 of record JAQCLE010000033.1, read on the forward strand.
TATCGAACCTAATTTCTGGAGGGCGCCAACTGACAATGATTTCGGTTTCAATATGCCCGAAAGATGGGTCTCCTGGAAAAAGGCATCATCCAATCAGGTTCTAAAATCTTTTACTGTAAGCAGAGGAAGTAATGGTGAGGCTTTAGAAAATAAATTTAGCGGGGAAACTAATACGATGGAAGTTGAGGCAGTTTACGAATTGCCGGATGTTTCTGAAACAATTATTCTAACCTACAGCATTAATATTCGTGGCGAGATTCTAATCCATTCAAAGATGTCCAGTCAGGCAGATAACTCCCAGTTGCCACGGTTTGGTGTCAACTTTATCTTACCTAAGGCATACAGCAACGTTGATTGGTATGGCCGTGGTCCTCATGAGAATTATCAGGATAGAAAGACGTCGGCCCGGCTTGGGACATATACTTCAAGTGTTGCCGACTTATATTACCCATACATCAGGCCACAGGAAAATGGCTATAAAACTGAAGTGAGGTGGATGTCATTCACAGATGAATCTGGAAATGGAATCAGAATTTCAGCTCAAGATGACCTGCTGGGATTCAGCGCTCATCATCAATACAACGATGACTTTGATGAAGGCCCAACGAAGATCAATAGGCATACCACTGATATTGTAAAAAGAGATTTTGTCAATGTCAATGTAGACTATAAACAAATGGGTGTTGGAGGAGATAATAGCTGGGGTTTACAACCGCATGAGCAATATAAGATCAATTCCAAAGACAAATTAGAATATCAGTTTTTGATTAGCCCTGTTAAGTAGAGGGATTTTTTTGGATTGAGAAGCTTTTACTCCAAATAAGATACTTCTTCCAGGGGAACAGAAACGGGGGAGCTATCTGGATTAACTTTCATAATATCCGCCATATACCCCCACCATTTTCTCACAATAGGATTGTTCGCCAAGTCCTGTGACCCACCGTCACCTGACACCTTTTGAAAAGCAAATAAGGTGTTTGTTTCTTTATCTAAGAAAATGGAATATTCACTTATCCCGGATTCTTTCAACAATAGCTGTAGTTCTGGCCAAATCTCAGTGTGGCGTTTAATGTAGGTGTCCTTTTGCCCCTCATTGAGGTGCATTTTAAATGCTAATCTGTTCATTGGAAAATTCGATATTCGAATCACCTAATCTAATTGATTTTTGAACTTTTGGAAAATGCAAACGATTCTTGGAACCGATCTTCAAAATATGACGTGACAATCGCATAATTTTAAACCATGACAAGTGTGAAGGCGGTAGAAATCCAAAAGGTAGGTAAAGATTCATTTGAATCAACTCCTGATCTGATCGTAACCGAGGAACCGCTGGAAATAAGGTTGGGATATGGGTCTGAATCTCAAAGAAAACAGATGACACTTTCTGTTACAATGAGAACACCAGGTAGCGATGAAGAATTGTGCCTGGGTTTTTTATATGGTGAAGATATTATCAATTCCATTCAGGATGTGCTCAGTGTGAAATATTGTGACGAACTGGGTACTAAAGAAAATCATGAAAATGTAATGAGAGTGGAGCTATCTTCTCATGTAAACATTGATCCCAAGCAATTCTCAAGAAATTTCTACACGACCTCAAGCTGTGGTGTTTGCGGCAAGGCCGCGATCGAAGCCATTCATGTTCATTGTAGCCCATTACTAAATGATAAGATCAACATTGACCAAAACTTATTTTATGAGTTACCAGGAAAGCTCCGTAAAGCGCAGGAAGTTTTTAAATATACGGGGGGATTGCATGCCTCTGCCGCTTTTGATCTTCAGGGAAAATTGATAGCCCACAGAGAGGACGTGGGCAGACACAATGCGCTGGATAAACTTATAGGACATTTTTTTAAGAGTGACATGCCTCAACTAAACTCTTCCATCCTGTTGTTGAGTGGTAGGATTAGCTTTGAACTCGTCCAAAAAGCAATTAGAGCTGGAATTCCAATTATCGCAGCTATGGGCGCTCCTTCAAGTCTGGCAGTAGCTCTTGCTAAGGATTTTAAAGTCACACTTATTGGTTTTTTAAAAGAAAGTAAATTCAATATTTATACAGGAAAAGACAGGGTATTGAGGTAGGAAGCATTGTAACCAGCAACATTATCTTGTCCGCTGAAAGTCTCATCATATCCAATTGCGGAAAATGTTTGTAAATTGCCAAATAAATAGCTACTTTGATTAACCTTAAAATCGGTTTGGAGGCCTTTCTACAATACAAGAAAAGAAAATGATGAAATTTTATGTCAGAGAATTTAAGTGCATTATCAGGGAGGAAGGGACTCGAAAAAAACCTATTTGAGCAACTGGTTGAAAAATCAAAAGTTGAAGGTACGCCTGACAATGAAGATTTAAAATCTCTGGCGCATGAGTACCTCATGGGCGAGGCGATCACTTATGGCACGGCTTCATTTTATGATTTCCTAAAAAAAGATCATAGGCATGTAAAAGCTCATGTTTGTAACGGAAGTGCTTGCCTTGTCGCGGGCACCCAGGAAAACGTCAAAACAAAGCTTTTGGAACATTACAGGGACGAGGAAATCGGTCATATGTGCTGTTTGGGAAGGTGTCATGAGAACAGTGCTTTCAATATCAATGGAAATAACTACTCCGGTAATGCCATAGAGCAGCTTGACAAGATTACGAGTTCCCACATAGCATCTTTAACTGATAATTACAAAGTCTCCTCAAATGTTGAAAATCCGATATTGACAGGTGAGCGGTTGACGGCAGCCGGATTTGCTTCATTATTTCAAAAAGTGTTAACCAATGGCGCTGATTGGGCTTTAGAGCAAATCAAAGATTCAAATATTAGGGGAAGAGGTGGAGCAGGTTTTCCTATGGGTATCAAATTGGAATCTTGTAAAAACGTTTCAGGAGATCAAAAATTTATCGTATGTAATGCTGACGAAGGTGATCCGGGTGCCTATTCCGACAGGTACTTATTAGAGGCACAACCCATGCTCGTATTGTTTGGAATGATGGTCTCAGGCTATATCGTAGGAGCAGATAAGGGAGCACTCTACATAAGAGGAGAATATCCTGAATCCGTGCGAGCTGTAACAAAGGCGGTTGAGGAACTGTCAGAACATGGAATGCAGGGAAAGAAGATTGGCGGATCAGACTTCAATTTTGATTTCAAAGTAATTGAAGGTGCCGGTGCATATATCTGCGGAGAAGAAACGGCACTCTTGTCTTCCCTTGAAGGGCAGCGACCAGAGGTTCGAGTCAGACCACCATACCCTACGCAAAGAGGTCTTTTCAATAGACCGACGGTTGTTAATAATGTAGAGACTCAGGCCGCGATTGCATGGATTGTTAAAAATGGAGGTAAAAAATATGCCCGGTTTGGCACGTCAAAATCGTCTGGTACTAAATTGGTCTGTCTGGATTCTTTTTTTATGAATCCGGGTATTTATGAAATTGAAATGGGAACACCTTTCAAAGAGGTAGTCCATGATTTTGGTGGTGGATTTAAAGAAAATGTAAAAGCAGTTCATGTTGGAGGGCCTCTTGGTGGAATCGTTCCAACACATAAAATTGAAATACTTTCTCTTGATTTTGAGAGCTTCGCAAACGAAGGATTCTTACTTGGTCATGCAGGTGTTGTTTCCATTCCTGAAAAATTTCCAATGATACGGTACCTGGAACATCTTTTTGAGTTTACCGGAGCTGAATCCTGTGGCAAATGCTTTCCATGCAGTATCGGTTCGGTGCGTGGGAAAGAGATGTTTGAAAAAGCCAGAAATGGTGAGACCAGGATCGACCGCCAGCTTCTGGACGACTTGCTGGAGGCGATGGAGGATGGATCTTTATGTGCATTGGGAGGGGGTTTGCCATTGGGAGTTAAAAATGCACTGCAATATTTTGATGACGAATTAAGAACTTATTTTAAGTAAAAGACATGAGTACCACAAAAAACACAGTTTTTATAAATAATGAGGAACATGCTTTCGAGCAGGGTGAAATGATTCTCCGTTTATTAAGACGTGTCCTTGGTGATGATCCTGTCCCCACGCTTTGTGATGCTCCAAATCTTGAGCCTTTTGGTTCTTGTAGGGTCTGTAGTGTTGAAGTAGCATTGAAGCAGGATGGACCAAAAAAGGTACAAGCATCATGTCATACGCCTGTGATGGCCAACTCGTATATCTATACGCATTCTGAAAAGATTAACCGAATAAGGAAAAACATTGTTGAGCTTGTATTGACCGATTACCCAAAGGAAAAGTTTGAAGAAGCGAATCCTTCCCAAAATGAATTGAAGAAAGTAGCGGCCCAGGTTGGTATAAATATGTCTGATGTCCGGTACCAGCCAGGTAAAAAAAATCTTAATAGGACCCCTGACGAAAATCATGCTTACATGCGTGCCAGCATGGACACATGTATCAATTGCTACCGCTGTATTCGCGCTTGTGATGAAGTACAAGGCGAAATGGTACTCACCATGGAGGGCCGGGGATTTGACAACAAAGTGGTGATGGGCATGAATGAAGGATTTAAAGAATCCGACTGCGTTTCCTGTGGTGCCTGTAGTCAGGCTTGTCCGACAGGGGCGATTACAGACATTTATGCTTCCAAATTCAATGATGCAACTAAGACTGAACGGACGGTATGCACCTATTGCGGGGTGGGTTGTAATCTTGATGTAGCTACCAAAGACGGAGATATAATAAGTATCACTGCACCTTATGATTCAGAGGTTAATCAAGGACATACCTGTCTTAAGGGGCGATATGCTTTCCAGTTTTATAATCATCCTGACCGACTTAAAACGCCAATGATTCGACGTGACGGAACGCTTCAGCCGGCAACCTGGGATGAAGCCTATGATTATATGACAGAGAAATTCACCCAAATACGTGAGGCTAATGGCCCTGATGCAATTGCTGGTATTTCCTCTGCAAGATGCCCGAACGAGGAGAATTATCTTATGCAGAAATTCATTCGTGCGGTGATCGGCACGAATAACATCGATTGTTGCGCCCGCGTATGCCACTCCCCAACAGCATTGGGATTGCAGCGTGCATTTGGTACGGGAGCTGCAACTAACTCTGTAAAAGACATACAGTATACTGACTGCATGATGGTGATAGGAGCAAATCCAACAGATGCTCACCCAGTCACAGGAGCCAAGATGAAACAGGCTGCAATGAAGGGAACTAAACTGATTGTAATTGATCCAAGGGAAATTGCATTGGCCAGGTATGCTGATTATCATTTGCAATTGAGACCTGGCACTAATGTGGCTCTACTGAACATGATGATGTACTATATCATATCTGAGGGATTAGTAGATAAAGATTTTGTCGATAACAGAACGGAAGGCTATGAAGATTTTGTATCCAATATTACCAACCTCGATTTAGATAAAATGGAGGAAGTAACCGGTGTAGACCGGAATCTTGTGCGTGAGGCGGCGATATGTTATGCTACAGCACCGAATGCCATGTCCTTTCATGGCCTTGGGGTTACCGAACATTCGCAGGGCACATTTACGGTTATGCAGATTGCCGATCTTGCGATGCTCACAGGGAATATTGGTCGTCGCGGTGTTGGGGTTAATCCATTACGGGGGCAAAACAATGTTCAGGGTGCTGCTGATATGGGAGCACAACCTCATCAGGGAGCTGGTTACATGGACGTGACCAATCCTACTTTTCACAAGCAATATGAAACTTTTTATGGTGTGGACCTTCCCGAACACATCGGCTACAAAATCCCGGAGATGTTTGATGCGGCAATAGCCGGGGATTTAAAGGCATTATGGATCATCGGTGAAGATGTGGTTCAGACTGACCCAAATACAGATAAAGTAAAAAGAGCACTCACCAGTCTGGATATGCTGATTGTCCAGGAATTGTTCATGACAGAAACCGCATTGCTGGCAGATGTCATTTTGCCAGGCGCATCTTTCCTCGAGAAATCGGGGACGTTTACCAACGGTGAGCGCAGGGTTCAACGCGTCAATAAAGTCTTGGAACCGATCGAAGGGACGAAAGCAGATGGTCAGATTATTGTTGACATGATGAACAGAATGGGCTATAAGCAAGCTGACTATGCTCCGGATACGATGTTGGAAGAAATCTCACAGATCGTACCTTTCTTCAAAGGGATTACATGGGAAGGACTTGGAAAAAACGGAAAACAATGGCCTGTGCCTGAAGATGGTTCGAGTACCGAAATTATGCATGTTGATCAATTCAAAAGAGGAAAAGGGAAAATCTCCTATTTTGACTGGAAGGAGTCTAAAGAAATCGAAGATAATGGATCAGAGTATCCATATATCATAACGACAAATCGCGAGCTGGAACACTACAATTGTGGTGCGATGACACGAAGAACGAACAATGTTCAAATCCTCACAGAGGATGTACTTCTCATAAATCCAAAAGATGCAAAAGACATCAAGGTTAAAGATGGTGAAATGGTCTGCGTGACTTCGGCAAGAGGAAAAGTTGATATTAAGGCTAAAGTTTCAAATGAGGTTAAACCTGGGGTAATGAGTACAACCTTCCATTTTCCCGAGATTATGGTCAATCTGATCACCAGCGATGTGCATGATTCTGAAGCCAAATGTCCGGAATACAAAGTTGTGGCTGCAAAGGTTCGGAAGTCCAAAGGTAAGTATGCAGAAAAATCTGAAGAGCAGCTGGCAAAAGCTTAACCAATAAGGGGTTATACAACCAAAAATCTTTTTAACCTGTTGTGTTATGACTAAAATATTATTGAAGAAAAATTTTGTAGTTGTTGGTCTATTAACGGTGGTTTTTGGTTCCTTTTTTGGTTGCTCCAGCAAGGAAGCGGTGGAAATTGACAGATCGGGTATCAAGTACATTTTATCCGATAACGATTTACAAGAAACTGAACTAAACATTGACCATGCGGGTATTATTGAAGCATTGGATGAAGAGTCCTTAAAGCGGGGTGCCAGGATTTATAATTCTAATTGTATCAACTGCCATGGAAATCCGGATATCGAAGGGTCAATACCATTGTCTCTGAAATTCTGGGAGCAATCTTTTAAGGCTGGTGGAGATCCTTTTTCCATGTATCAAACAATCACCCGTGGGTTTGGTGCAATGCCACCCCAATTGACAATGACTCCCCAGGAAAAGTATGATGTAATCACTTACATCAGGGAGGAGTTTGTAAAACCCAATAATAAGGATCAGTATTATAAACTATCTTCCGGTTATGTGGCCTCTTTACCTGAAGGAACATCCCGTGGGCCTGAGTCAAGACCGTACCATCCCTGGTCAGATCAGGATTACGGTAATTTCTTTATGAATACCTATGAACTTGCAGATGAAGAAACCGGCCTGGAAAGATATCATTCCCCAGGTCCGACTCCGTTTGCAGATGAAGATTATTCTAAAAATAATTTTGCCTATAAGGGCATAGCGGTGCGTTTGGACGAAGGTGAAGGTGGCGTGTCGGACGGGAATACCTGGATGATTTTTGATCATGACGTGATGAGAGTAGCAGGTGGTTGGACAGGTGAGGGTTTTATTGATTGGAATGCCATTCTGCTTAACGATCGTCATGAAACCTATCCACGAACTATAGGGAAACTGCACTTTGAAACTCCGGTTGGACCCGGTTGGGTAAATCCGGCCAACGGAACCTTCGATGATCCGAGATTCACCGCTCGCGACGGTCGGCAATTCGGACCACTTCCCAAGAAATGGGCAGACTACAAAGGGCTCTACCACCATGGGGACAACATTATTATCTCATACACTGTGGGTACTGCTAAAATTTTAGAACAGCTGGGAATGGAGAAAAAGGGTGATCAAACAGTGTTTACCAGAACGCTCAATATTACTCCCTCTTCATCATTGCTGAAACTTAGAGTGGCTCCTTTGGCGAACAAGGTAAAAATTTCTGGTAAGGGAGCGACGCTATCAGAGGAGAATGGGTATGTGATGATGACTGTAAATAAATCCCAATCCGCACAAGTGAAATTGTTTATTGCCAATACTCAAGTAGCAGACATGGAAGCTATAGTGAGCGCTTCCGCTACGCCTGAATCTTTGGAAAAATATACAAAAGGTGGTCCTGCCCATTACCCTCAGGAATTAACCAGCGTGATCACTCAGGGTTCTGAAAATGGGCTTTTTGCAGTGGATCAACTTTCGCCTCCGTTCGATAATCCATGGAATTGTAGAATGAAACTTAGCGGTATTGACTTCATGAAGGATGGGAACAGGGCCGCGGCTTGCACGACTGATGGTGACGTTTTTTTAATTACAGGTCTGACTGATGGTGGCAGCTCATTAAAATGGAAGAGAATTGGAGCTGGCCTTTTTCAACCTTTGGGAATAAAAGTAGTTAATGAAAAGATATATGTTACCTGTCGCGACCAGATTGTTCTACTTCAGGACTATAATGGAGATGAGGAAACCGATTTTTATGAGAGCTTCAATCATGATCACCAGGTTACTGATCACTTCCATGAGTTTGCCATGGGATTGCAGACAGATGAAAAGGGCAATTTCTATTACGCGAAAAGTGGCAGACACGCCCGGGAGGCATTGATCCCACAGCATGGAACCTTAATCAAAGTCAGTAAAGATGGTTCAAAATCTGAGATAATTGCATCAGGATTCAGAGCAGCAAATGGCGTCTGTATCAACCCCGACGGTAGCTTCCTAGTGACCGATCAACAGGGCTATTGGAATCCGATGAACCGTCTCAACTGGATAGACGTGAGTGGGGAGAGTAAGTTTTATGGTAATATGTGGGGATATAACCCACCAAAAGATACTACCAATGAAGCAATGGAGCTACCCATGGTATGGGTTGATATGGAGTTTGATCGCTCACCATCGGAACTGCTATGGGTTAATAGCGAAAAATGGGGCTCTTTAAATGGAGGTCTATTAAGCTTTTCCTACGGCTATGGCAAAATGCAATTGGTGCTCCATGAAGAAGTCAACGGACAAAAGCAAGGTGGTGTAATTGATGTACCAGGAATGAAATTTTATACTGGAGTAATGAGAGGGAGATTTCATCCGGATGATGGTAACTTATACCTGTGTGGTATGTCAGCATGGAGTACTTCACAGAATATGAGAACCGGAGACCTTTATAGAATTAGGTATACAGGAAAACCAATGTCACTTCCGGTAAAACTTGCAGCTGAAGAAAATGGTGTAAAATTGTCTTTTGCCTCGAAACTGAATGTAGAAAAAGTTCAAGATACTGGAAATTATGAGGTACAAACCTGGGATATAGTGAGGAGTAGTTCATATGGATCAGATCGATACAATACCCAAACCCTGAAGATATCTAACGTTGAGGTTAGTACGGACGGAATGACTGTGAAGCTCACACTACCTGACATAAAGCCAATAGATGTAATGACCATATCTTATAAGGTTGAAGATTCGGATGGAAATGAATTTGAGGGGCGAGTTCAAAATACTATTCACAACCTTGGAAAAGCGAGTTCCTTTCAACTTCCCGAACCCATTTAGCTGTTTTGACCCTTGTATATGCTAAAAGTTTGATAATCAGTTAATTAGGAAAGGATGTAATTAAACAAAATATCTTACTCTTATTTTGGCTAAACACAAGAACGTAATGATATTTATAACCCCATTTCATCAGTCATTAACGATCAAAATAAATTAAATGAAAGTAGGAATGAACATGCTGCTTTGGACGAATCATGTTACTGAGCAGCATTACCCCATTTTTGACCAACTAAAAGAAACAGGATATGAGGGAATAGAGCTACCCCTGGGGGATGGCAATATTGCTCATTACACAACCATTGGCAATCACCTGGCCGGTATGAATATGGGTGTGACTTGTGTGACATCCCTCCTCGAGGAAACGAATATTGCTAGTCCTGATCAAACTATCAGGCAGGCTGGACTTGATAGGTTGAAGTGGGCAATTGATATGGCAGAAGCTGCTGGCGCAGAGGTTATTTGTGGTCCAATCCATTCAGCATTTGCTTATTTCAGCCGAAAGCCACCAACGTCTGATGAGAAAAAGTGGAGTGCTGAAATGTTGTACAAGGCAGGTGAATATGCACAACAGGCCAATGTTATGCTGGCACCGGAAGCACTTAATAGGTTCGAGTGTTATTTGGTAAATACAATGGCTGATCTGAAGGAACTTCTGGATGCGGTTAATCATCCATACGTAGGGGCCATTTTTGATACACATCATGCTAATGTGGAAGAGAAAAGCCAAGGGGAAGCAATTCAGCACATAAGTCCATATTTAAAACATGTACATATTAGTGAAAATGACCGGGGGACCCCGGGAAGAGGACAGATTAATTGGGACGAAGTTTTTAATGCTTTAAAAAGCGTGAATTATGATGGGTGGATTACAATAGAAGCTTTCAGTACCGTGATTCCTGAATTTGCTAATGCCATTAATGTTTGGCGTGACTATTCACCCACAAATGAAATTTACCAGGAGGGTATCAAGTTCATCAGACATAAATGGAGCGAGTATTAATGCTAATAAATAGATACTATGAGTAATTACGCTGATTCAAACGGAACTAAAATATATTATCAAATCAGAGGAGAAGGTGAGCCTCTTGTACTTATTATGGGATTTGGTGCTGATGGAAATGTTTGGGAAAAGCATGTTTCAGAATATGAAAAACATTTCCAATGTATTGTTCTCGACAATAGGGGTGTTGGGTTATCAGATCAACCGAAAGGTCCCTATTCAACTGAAATGATGGCCAATGATACCATTGCTGTTATGAATCATGTTGGTATTGATAAAGCAAGGGTTGCCGGTATTTCTATGGGAGGTGCCATTACCCAGCAGATAGCGTTGAATCATTTGGATCGGGTACGAAGTATAGCGCTGATCAGTACCTGGCCTAAGTTTAATAATTATGCGAAAACGGTTTACGAAAATCTCAAGAAATTGAGAGTTACCAGCAAGCCAGAAGATTTCATGGAGTTACTGCAGCTCTGGATTTTTGCTCCACCATTTTATGAAAATGGTTTGGAGGATTTAAAAGTTGGACAGTCCGGTGCTGCTGCTAATCCAAAGCCGCAAACAAGAGAAGGTTTTGAGGGTCAACTTGATGCCTGCATTCACCATGATACTGTCTCCAGGTTATCTGAAATTGCCGTACCAACTTTGATTACGGTTGGTGACATGGATATTTTCACACCTCCTGCGTTTTCCGATATATTGCATGAAGGAATAAAGGATTCAATTTACGTTTCGTTTCCAGAGGGCGGTCATGTTCATCACTGGGAGGATCTGGACAGATTCAATAAAGTAACAACTGAATTTTTACTAAATAATTAAACAATCACAATAGCACCAAAATCATGAAATCACTTATTTACCTGTTAGCAGCCACTATTCTTTGTAGCTGCGGGAGTTCTACTACCAAAACTAATGAGGAGGCTTCAAACACAGTAGCCGAAGCTCCGCAGCAATGGCTTACTTTTGAGGGAAGAAGTGATATGCCCAACGTGGTCCTGGTTTCCGGTGATGAAGAATACCGATCTGAAGAAGCATTGCCTCAAATTGCCAAAATATTGTCATTAAGGCACGGTTTTAATTGTACTGTGCTATTTGCACAGGATCCCGAAAAACCCGGCATCATCAACCCTAATTATTTAAACAACATTCCAGGTTTGGATCAACTGCAATCCGCTGATATGATGATAGTCTTCCTCCGATTTAGAGCATTGCCTGATGAGCAAATGCAATACATCGATGATTATCTGAAAAGTGGCAAACCTGTACTTGGAATAAGGACATCGACTCATGCATTTAACTTTAACGAAGTGGATTTTGAGTCCAAATTTGCACATTATAGTAATTACTATGAAGGTGAAGATGAATGGAAGGAAGGTTTCGGAAGATTTATTCTAGGTGAAAAATGGATTTCCCATCATGGTAGTCATCGGCATCAAAGCACCAGAGGTCTTACGGCACCAGGTGCTGAAGGGCATCCCATTCTAAATGGTATTGCTGAAGGTGAAATCTGGGGACCCACAGATGTCTATGGAGTTAGGTTGCCACTTCCTGGTGATTCACAACCCATAATATTGGGACAGGTTATCAATCGTGCGGGTGAATACGATGAGAATGATGTGCTCTATGGTATGCGGATATCAGACAACGAAGTAGCTGGTATTGACCCGGAAGCGAAAGGAGATAAAAAGTATGATCCGAACCAACCGATGATGCCGGTGGCATGGACTAAAAGTTACCAGATTCCGGAAGGTCAAAAAGGTAAAGTATTTGCCACAACCCTTGGCGCATCGACCGATTTACTGACCGAAGGAACAAGGAGAATGATGGTTAATGCGGTGTTCTGGTGCCTTAATTTAGAAGTACCTGAAAGAGCAAATGTTGACATTGTGGGCAGTTACCAGCCAACACCTTTCGCATTTGTTGATGCGGATTATTGGATTAATCAAAACAGGAGCGTTTCATCGTTAAAATAAGCAACGGAGTTTCTATTGTTCAATCATTGGTGTCAAATAAACAATGCCAATGACTTTATAAGGGTTTGTGTTACTCCCCAAAGCAGTGGAATGCCAACAAAAATCCATGCTATTGGCATCCGGAGATCAAATTTGTCGATTGAGGTATTTGTTACAGCTTTGTCTGATGTTTCTTTTTTAGAGTTGTTGATTTCCGTTAGCATATCTGCTGTTAGATCCTGGGCTATAAAGTGCTCTGGGGCAACCGGTTTCACCAGACTATTGGAGATGAAGCCGATTATAAGGAGACCCGCCATGATATACATAGTTATCGAATAAACTTCAGCCGGCGGCAATAGCAATGTTTCTATCTGGTAAGCACGGATATAATTAACCAATACCGGTCCAAGGATGGCTGCAGCAGACCAGGCCAACAATAACCTACCATGTATAGCACCAACCTGGGAGGTGCCAAAAAGATCAGCCAAATAAGCAGGAATAGTGGCGAATCCTCCCCCATACATTGTGATAATAATTCCGAAAAAGACAACAAAGAAAAGGATGCTCCCCAAATCACCAATCGTGGGAATGGCGACATAAAGTGCTGTTCCAAGGAGAAAAAAGACGTGGTAAGTGTTCTTTCTTCCAATTCGGTCGGATAATGAAGACCAGAGGAATCGCCCAACCATATTGAATAAGCTCAATAATCCCACGAAACCTCCTGCAACAGCCGCATTCACTGCTCTTTCTTCGCCAACTGATTCGACAGAAAACATCTCTTGTATCATAACGGAGGCTTGTCCTAATACACCAATTCCCGCTGTCACATTAAGCATCAGCACTGCAAAAAGTAAATAGAATTGAAATGTACGAACTGCACCATCGGCACCTACGTAAGAATTTTTTTCAGTTGAATTTTTACTGGTAATACCCGGTTGCCATCCGGCTGGCTTCCAATCCCTGGATGGTATCCGAATGGTAAAGACACCAAACATCATAAACGTAAGGTAGATAGCACCCATACAGAGAAAGGTTTCTGCCACACCAATGGAATTGATTGAACGAAAGGCATCCATTAACATTACTGACAATGGCGATGCAATCATTGCACCACCTCCAAAGCCCATAATAGCCATTCCAGTAGCCATCCCGGGCTTGTCAGGGAACCATTTAATTAAGGTTGATACCGGTGATATGTATCCAAGTCCAAGCCCAATGCCTCCGAGAAATCCATGTCCCAAATACACCAGCCAGATTTGGTGTGAGTACACTCCCAATGCAGCCACAAAAAAACCGCCTGAAAAACAAATCGCAGATACAAACATCGCCATCCGTGGACCTACCTGCTCTAGCCATTTTCCAAATATTGCCGCTGAAGCACCTAGGGTAAATAAAGCCATTGAAAATATCCATCCGAGTGTTGTTAATTTCCAATCTAAGTCCGTTGATTCAGTGATACCGATCACCTGCGTCATCGGTCTGTTAAATACGCTGTATGCATAAATTTGTCCAATACAAAGGTGGATTGCCAAGGCAGCGGGTGGAATTAGCCAGCGGTTGTGGCCGGGCTTGGCCAGAGAATGTTCTTTATCAAGGAATGAAAATAAAGCCATATCTGATTAATATTGTTTGACAATATACTTTTTTCCACCATCTATCTCTTTTCATTTTACTTTTCGATTAGAAATATTTTATCAATGAATTTGCAAATAGTGGGAGCGATTAAAATCAATTATATTGGATTGATAAAAATTAGTTAATTGATAAAAAATGAATAATTCTTTTCCCAAACTTCATAATGCTACCTGGCCAGGTGTGGTAGGCAAGGGTGAAGACGAGCCCTTTATTAGCCTTGACAAAATGATGGAATTAACTGCGAAGGCGGAAGTGAACGGTCGTAAATTTGATGGGGTAGACCTTTTTCTGTCAGAACCACATGTTTCCATTGATTCTACGGATGATCAGCTTAAAGCATTAGTTGAACAGCTAAATGGCTACGATTTGGTAGCTGGATCAATTGTAGCACCAGTTTGGCCTGAAACAGGAGGCGGATCAGCCATGGGTAGTGTCCAAGATAAGCAAAAGTTTTTGACCCAGGTTCGGAAAGCATGTGAAATCGGTGGAAAGTTACGAGACCTTGGAGTTCGCCCTTACGGTATCGTTCGAATTGACTCGGCGACAGACGTAGGCACATGGAGCAAAGATCCGGATGGGAATACAAAATTAATTGCACAAACGTTTAAGGAAGCTGCAATTATAGCTTCGGATCATGGGGAGAAACTTGCAGCGGAAGGCGAAATCTGCTGGGGAGGGATGCACAGCTGGAAGTGGATGTTAAGAACACTCGAACTTGCGGATAGCGGGGATAATTTAGGCTTTCAGGCTGATTTGGCTCACTCAATGCTTTATTTACTGGGTTTTAATGCAGAAGAACACCGCCTGCTACCAAAAAACTTCGACTGGGAGGATAAGGCAACTTTTACTAAAGCCTACACTGAAATGACAGATGCACTTCGGCCATGGACAATTGATTTCCATGTAGCCCAAAATGATGGCACTGTAAAGGGGCAGGGATCTCATAATAAAACAGGCAAACATTGTCTGGCAGATGATCCGAATGGCAAATTAGATATTCCCCAGGCAGCGGGGTTTTGGCTGACCGAAAATGGCCAACCACGAAAAAACATCAGGCATATCTGCTGGGATGGATGCATGTTTCCAAATGAAACACTTCATCAACAACAGACCTGGAACACCATTCTTGGAGCAATGATCTCGGTCCAGGATGCACATGGATGGTCAGAATAAATAATTTATAAATCATCATTAGTTATTAATCATGGGAAAAATATCATTAGGGGCTGAAGTATATACCTGGTTTATGAGTGAAGGGGGTAAAACCTACGAAAACCAGTTGGGTCATATGATTGAGATGGTCGCGAAATCAGGATTCACCGGCATTGAGCCAATGCACTTTTGGATGGGCGATTGGACCGATCCTGTGAAATTAGCTGATAAACTGGACGAACATAATATCCAGTTGGCCGGTTTAGCATTGGCACTGGATTGGAACAATTCTGAGGAAACAGAAGAGGAAAGACGACAGGCTGACAATGCAATCGAACTGATCAAACATTTTCCAGGAGCGGTGCTTTGTACTGTTCAATTGCCCAGTGGCCGTCATGATCTGGAACAACGCCGACTAAATCTTGTGGCCAATGTAAATTCAGTTTCAAAACGAGCAGCTATTGCTGGCATTAAGTGTTCATTTCATCCCAATTCGCCGGAGTCATCAACAAACCGAACAGCCGAGGATTATAACGTTATCCTTAATGGCCTGGATGATTCTGTCACAGGTTGGACTCCAGATGTGGGTCATATCCGAAATGGTGGCATGGATATCCTGGAGAAAATGGAGGAATTTAAGTCATTGATAAACCACGTACATTACAAAGATTGGGATGGCGCCCCGGAATGGGCGTTAATGGGAAAGGGAAAGATTGATTTTGAAGCGATTACCAATTGGTTAGTGGATGAGAATTATGAAGGTTGGATCCTATGCGAAGATGAAGCCGATGCTGCCATTACAGATCCGGATGGGGTTACTTTGCATGATGGAAAATTCTGTCAGGAAAGACTGTTGCCTATTATATCATGATTTCATGAAGATCCTCCTTTCATATTACCTTCACTTTATTGAGCTTTATGCTAAATGTATTTTGACGATAATATGGAAGCAACTGTTATGAAAAAGATGATCAACACTTGTCAGGTTATTCTGATTATTGCACTACCAATGGCTGCCTGTAATTCTTCAAATAAGAATGTTGAACAAAAAAACACATCAGCTGATTCAGTGCTGGAGGGTGAGCAATTAGCCAGGAATTATTGCTCCAGTTGTCACGACTTTCCAAAAGCTGATATTCTTCCCCGCGATTACTGGGGAAGAGTATTACCGAGCATGGGTTTTTTCCTGGGAATGGGAAGGGACATATATATGTTTGCTGATTATTTAAATCCGGTAGCAGGAGAGAGGCTGTCGGCTTCAGGTCTGTTTCCGGAATCTCCCTTAATGAGCATAGAAAAATGGATTGCCATAAATAATTATTACTTACATAATTCACCACTAGAATTGCATGTTGAAGAGACACTACAATTTGATATGGATTTGAAACAATTTAGTGTTGAATCATTACCCTGTAAAAGCACACATGAAGGGCTCTCATATTTGAATTTTGATAACGGTCAATACGAGGTTGGATTTTATAACGAAAAAGAAAGTTATTATATAAAGTTTGATGAAAAGGGAAGGGAACTTCAGAAAACAAAAATCACTTCACCCCTGGTAGATGTCCGTAAAAAGAACAATGGCGAGCTGCTATTGCTCATGGCTTGATCGGTATATTGCTGGTGTTATTCCTGTTTCCCTTTTAAATAGATAGCTCATATAAGAAACGTGTTCAAATCCTGATCTCTCAGCAACATCAAGTAGAGGCAAATCCGTTTCCTTCAATAGTTCTTTTATTCGGTTGACTCTGATTCTTTGCATTTCCTTATAAGGTGTTCTACCTATTAAATATGTGAATTTCTTTTCAAATACTCTTCTGGACATGGGAGCAAATGAGAGTATATCATCTATGTTAAATGTTCCACTGTTCGCATTTTGGAATATGTAATGCATTGCTTTCGAAATGTGTGGATCGTCAATAGCCACAGTATCAGTTGACCTTCTTTTCTTTACGCCTATAGGTTTTATTCTATAGGTCAATTCACTAATTTCTTTCTTAGCAATGATTGATTCCAGTAGGGAGGCAGCTACATAACCTGTTTTATATGTATCTGGAATGATACTGGAAAGTGGAGGTGAACACAGTTCGCATATCAGGGGATCATTGTCTACGCCAATTACTGCTACTTCTTCCGGAACCATATATCCCAATTTATTACATGAGTCTATGATTAGACGACCCATTAAGTCATATCCGGCAAAAATCCCTATTGGTTTTGGAAGTGTTTTGAGCCAGCGCTGGATGTTTTCCTGTTGCTCTAACCAATTCCATTTAAAATAATTAAGAGAAGAAAAAGTATGGCACTGAAAACCCATTTGCCTTAAGTCCTTTTCAAAATGGTCCCCTCTCCATTTTGACCAATTAAGACCAGTTCCTGCAAATCCAAAATTTATAAACCCACAATCGATCAAATGTTTTGCAGCCAGATCAGCAATAGATTGATCATCAGTTTCTACCCAGGGTATTCCAGGTATTAGGTTAGCAGCGCTCAGGTCAACAGTAGGCAAATTGCAGGATGCAATAAATTCCGCCATGAGCTTATTTTCAATTCGTGCGATGATTCCATCACCTTGCCACCCCAACATCCAGTCAGGATGTGGTTCTCCTCTACTGTACTCGCCAAGAAAAACATTCCAGTAGCGGTGCTCCTTTATATAGCCATAAATGCCTTTGATAATGCCCCGGGCATACTCATTTGAAGTTTCTATGAGCAAAGCCACTTTCAAACGTTTTTTAAAGGACTTATTTCTAAACGATTGCTTCATATTACAACTGATTTATTTTCAACTTGATTAATACTAATGGGATTATGCTCATTGACAGGCATTAATCAGGCATTATTTCAAAAATTCGCACCCAATGTATTTCTCAGAATTGGTAATATATCTAAATCAATAGTACAAATATCGTATTTTATCCAAAAAATATATTATCTATTTTTAGATATTATTTTTATCTCATTGTTATACTAAACCGATAAATTATGTGCAAAACAAACTTTTACCTTATGCCAAAATTCTTTTTAATTTTAGTCCTTGGGATTGGGTTTAGTGCCAATCCTACGCAGGCGGAGCTAGTTGTTGCGCTACAACAGGACAATCCCATCAGTGGTACTGTCAAAGACTCCAATGGCGACCCCCTTGTTGGTTCCACCGTAATAGTCAAAGGAACCAGTTTAGGTACAATCGTCGATATAGATGGCAATTACAGACTTGCTGTTCCATCCGATGCAGAAACACTCATATATTCTTATGTGGGAATGATAGCACAGGAAATTCAAATCGGAGGTCGGTCTGTTATTGATGTCCTACTATTGGCAGACGCAACAAGCCTTGCGGAGGTCGTTGTAGTTGGTTATGCAACCCAGAAAAAAGTCAACCTGACTGGAGCTGTAGCCACCATAGAATCTGCGGAGCTGGTGAAAATTCCCGCCCCGAACATCTCGACCATGCTTACGGGTCAGGCTCCCGGCTTATTATCTCAGCAAACACAGGGAGTGCCGGGCGATGATGAGACCTTGTTGAGCATTCGCGGTTATGATTCGCCATTGGTTCTTGTTGATGGTATCCAAATGGATTGGAACAGATTGGATGCCAGTGAAATAGAATCAATCAGTGTTTTGAAAGATGCCGCTGCCGCAATATATGGAAGTAGAGCGGGAAATGGTGTTATTCTAATCACAACAAAAAGAGGTGCCTCAGGAAAACCAACCATTAGTTTTAGCAGCACAATGAGCTTTCAGGAGCCGACGAATCTTCCGAATAGAATGGATTCATGGAAATATGCTGAGCTGCTTAGAGAGGGAGAGTTTAACCAAGGGCTGGCTTATACCTACTCAGAAGCCGACGTTCAAACTTTTAAGAGCGGAAACGATCCGGACTTTCCCAATACAAATTGGCATGAAGAAACGTTCAGACATTGGGCCCCAATGCAGTCACACAATATTAATGTTCGTGGAGGTTCGGATGCAGTTAAGTACTTTATTTCCGGAGGCTATCTCGATCAGGGCAGCCTCTATCAATCAGGAGATCTCAATTTTAACCGATATAATGCACGATCCAATGTCGACGCACAGATCACAGAGAATCTTTCCGCTACGGTTGACCTGGCCTTCCGAAGGGAAGCCCGTGATTCACCCCAAACTGATTTGGGTACTAATTGGAATGATATTAATATCGCCAGACCCGAATGGCCGGCTCATCTTCCAAATGAAATAGATACTGATGGTGATGGTATAGCTGATGAAGCATTAGGGGGTGCTTATGCCGGATTTAACCTTAGAACTCCCCTGGCTCAGACTCAGAAAAAATGGACCGGATTTATTGACGATAAGCGTGACTATCTAACCGGAAAGATCGGTCTGACCTACAAGATTCCAGGAATAGAGGGCCTGGTAGCGAGTGCAAATCTGAATTACATGACCAGTACCCAGTATAAAAAAACACAGGATATACCTTTCGAAGTATTGGATTACCGTAGTGCCGGAGATACTGGCGGCGACATACGCAGTGGTTATGATTCATTTGGATTCAATGGACAAAACACGCTTGATGAGGAACAACTTAAAACTACTCAACTGTATCCGATGATCACATTGAATTACAATACAACTATTGGAGATCACTATATATCCGGTTTACTTCTGGCAGAGGCGATAGACACTGAGGAAATATTCTTTACCGCTCGTAAAATTGATTTATTGTCAACAGATCTCCCTTTTCTCTTTGCAGGATCTCCCGACAATGTTTCTGCCAATGGATTCACGAATGAGCAAGGACGTCAAAGCTATGCCGGCCGCTTAAACTATAATTTCAAAGGTAAGTATTTGTTTGAAGCAACTTTTCGATCTGACGCAAGCCATAAATTCCCAAAAAATTCCAGATGGGGCTTCTTTCCAAGTTTCTCTGTGGGATGGAATATAGCAGAGGAAGACTTTATGCAATCCCTATCCTTTGTGGATAACCTAAAACTAAGGGCTTCCTATAGCCAGGCCGGGGATGACAATGTGGCTGCATTTAAATACCTGACTGGTTACCGAATTCGGGACAATTCAGATGATAATCAAAACATCAGAGAACTTCAGATATTTGGCGATCAGGTATTTAGAATGATCACCTCAACTGGCTTGCCCAACGAAAGCATTACCTGGCTGGAAATGACAAGTTACAACGTGGGCTTGGATGGCTCTTTTTTAAACGGGCTCATCGGATTTGAATTTGACGTATTTAAACGTAATGTCGATAATGTATTTGGAGAACCGCTTGACTTATTCCCATCAACCTTTGGGGCCATATTACCCCAGTTAAATATTAATTCAACAGATAACAGGGGTTTTGAATTAACATTGACACATAGGAAAAAGATTAGTAATGATTTTGAATACAGCGTCGGAGGTAGTTTTACTAAAACGCGTGAAAAGTACACGGATTGGGCTGAAAGTCCTTTCGATGATGATGATGAAAAACGCGTCTTCGGATTGGAAGGAAACTGGACCAATAGACGAATTGGTTACCTCTCTGATGGCATTTTTATGGATCAGAGTGAGATAGATAGTCACCCCACTGATCAAGACCAGGCGGGAAATGTAACCCTGCGTCCGGGAGACATTAGGTACAAAGATCTAAACGGCGATGGAGAAATCAATTTTCGGGATCAGGACGTAATAGGGTTTGGTAGCTATCCGGATATAGTGTTCTCTTTTAACATGGCTGTGAATTATAAGGGTATAGGCCTTAGCGCTTTGTTCCAGGGGGCTTCAAGATTTGATCATTATAATCAAATACATCCTTTTAGTAATTTTTCAAATCCATGGGATTTTCATGAAAAGTACAGGTGGACGCCTGATCCGGATAATCCCGGGGTGAATATAAATCCCGATGCTAAACTGCCTGCATTGCTTGGTGATGGTGTTGGCCGAAGTCCTAATAGTGATATCACTTCTGACTTTTGGGTCCAGGATGCCACTTATATAAGACTAAAAAATCTCAATATTAGTTATTCCCTGCCTGGCAGTTTGCTTGAGGGTCTTGGCATTGAGGCGCTTCAAGTGAATTTGGCGGGAAGTAACCTTTTTACCGCCAGCAATCTCGGTATGTTTAAGAAGTCAATAGATCCCGAAGCGATTGGCGGCAATGGTTTATTTTATCCACCTGTAAAGGTCATTGCACTTGGGATCAACTTAACGCTTTAATATTTATAAATAAAATTGTCATGAAAAATTTAAAATATCCATTTATACTAATCCTTTTTTTACACGCTACCAGTTGTGAGGATATCCTGGACAAGCAACCCCTCGATACTATCTCAGATAATTTAGTGTGGAACGACAGGCAGCTGATTGAATCTTATGTTGCCGATTTGTACTTTGAGACAGATTTTATGGAGAGAAGAACGGTTCAACAAACCGGTGTTTCGTATGCAATGATTGGATCCATGGGCGGTGAGGGTAGGTCTTTTGGTGGCCACCATCAACCGTATAGATCGGCAACTACTCCTATCCAAGCTTCAGGGGCTAATGTTAGCCTGGATTATTGGAAGTATAATAATATTCGTAATGCTAACTATGCGCTAGAGCAGCTTGAAAGTCGATCTTCACTGGATCAAGCCTTCATTGATCAAAGAAGTTTAGAAATTCGATATTTAAGAGCATACATGTACTTTCAAATGGTGATTCGCTATGGGGGCGTTCCTCTTATTACCAAGGTGCAGGGTGTAGAAACGGGGGAAGCTGGAACTGCATTTGTTCCCCGGGATAGTGAGCAAGACATTTATGATTTCATTATTTCAGAGATGGACGTATTAAGTCAGCAGTTACCATCAAGTTACGATGATTTCGATAAGGGCAGACCTACTAAATGGGCTGCATATGCTTTACAAAGTCGTGCAGCGTTATATGCGGCCAGCATAGCGAATTATGGCGAAGTTCAACTCGGCGGTTTGTTGGGTATTCCCAGCGGTGAGGTTGCAAAATATGCACAGATTTCCGTCGATGCATCGAATGCCATTATTGATAACGGAATTCATTCCCTTTATGAAGAGATAGAGAATAAGATAGATAATTTCCATGCTATATGGATGGATGAAAGTAGCGCTAATAAGGAGAAATTAATGGTAGAGGTGTTTGATTTTGGTCTTAATAAAGGTCATCCATTTACCCCGAGAGCAATGCCACATGATTTTTCGGGTTCTTGGGGAGCTTATCATTATTTATATGATTGGGTCGAGCGTTTTGAATTTGCCGATGGTACACCCGGGACGTCAGTTACTCGTGAGGAATTGGTAAGGCCGGAGGGGTGGGCTATGGATGAATTAATGAGCAATCGTGATCCACGTTTTATGGCCTCGGTCTTTTATCCGGGCGCTCCGTGGAAGGGTTCGAACGTTTATATACATTTCGGTACATGGACTGGCGGACAGCTTGGAGATGGAGAGTTTTTGAACGCTGGTATCGATGAGAATGGATTTCCTTACAAGGCTCACCCGAGAAATATAGCCAAATCTGGTTTTATGGTCAAGAAAAGAACAGATCCGAATGTTTCTCCTTCCGGAGGCTTTCCCGGGTTATTTAATGACGATAGAGACTACATCGTATTTAGGCTTGGAGAGGTCTATTTGAATCTGGCTGAAGCCAATTTTTATTTGAATAATACAACAGTAGCCTTGGCAGCCCTTAACAGGGTGAGGGAACGAGCAGGTATGCCTCCTAAGACGGAGATCACCGAAGATATTTTGCAGAATGAAAGATTAGTGGAACTCTCCTGGGAAAATCACAGCTATTGGGATTTGCGCAGATGGCGTATCGCACAGGAAGTCCTCGATGGCGTAAGGATGGCCGGAGTTAAATGGTTTTACCTCTACGAGACTAAGAAGTACGCGGTGGAACTCATTAAAGCTGAAGGCGTTCCAAGGTTATTTCAGGCCCATAACTATTATTTACCGCTCGGGACAGCTCGGGTGGCCGAAAATCCAAATCTTGCAGAAAACCCTGGATACTAAGAGATTTGTAGAATAAAAAGCAGTCTGACGAATATACCTGGGTAGGTGCAAAATTTCTGATTTTGCAATGTGGCTTGGGCAATCTGTCAGACCGCTTTTCAATAGAACCAATTTCCACCTAAACATCTAATAATGAAGTTAAAGTTTATCTTAATAGGTTTAGTTTCTTCTGCCGCCGCCATAAGTTCGTTGAGCTGCACTAAGAGTGAGACAAAAGGCCCTGAAAAACCAAATGTAGTTTTCTTTCTGGTTGACGATATGGGCTGGACTGATTTGGGTTGTTATGGTAGTAGCTTTTATGAAACCCCCAACATTGACAACTTTGCCAAAGAGGGCGTCAAATTTACGAACGCCTATGCCGCCTGTCATGTTTGCTCCCCCACCCGTGCCAGCATAATGACCGGAAAATATCCGGCAACACTTGACCTGACCGACTGGATACCCGGACGAAAAGATTTTGACTTTCAAAGGCTGTTGAATGCCGAGCATGAGCTGGGCCTGCCAACACAAGAGGAAACGATTGCTGAAGCGCTGAAGAAAGAAGGGTATAGCACAGCGATTTTTGGCAAATGGCATCTTGGTGGTCCAGAGACAGGTCCTTTGGAGCAGGGCTTTGACGTTGCGGTGCCTCAGAATTGGTATGCCTGCTGCCCGAACCGAACCTATCACTCGCCCTATGGACTGGATGGAGTAGAAGATGAGGAAGGCGGTTATCTAACCGATAAACTAACTGATGGAGCATTAAGGTTTATTGATCAGAATAAGGATAATCCGTTCTTCCTGTATTTTTCGCATTTTGCCGTTCATGACCCCATCCAGGGTCGCAAGGATTTGGTGGAGAAGTATGAAGGAAAATTAGAAAATGTGGCGATTATAGAAGGGCCTCCCTATATTTTGGAAGGAAACCCTGATGACGAAAACCCACCGACCAGGCAAGACCTTAGTGCCTTCCTGGACGATCCGGAATACGCAGGCCACAGCGTATTACCTAATAATACAGTCAAAATAAAGCAGTGGCAGGACAATACAGAGTTTGCCGGCATGGTGGAAAGTGTTGATGAAAGCATGGGACGAGTCCTTGCCAAACTTGAAGAGTTGGGCCTTGAGGACAATACCATCATAATTTTCTTTTCCGACAATGGTGGTATGGCGGCAGGCAATTGGGGAAACCCGGAGAGAGTAGTACCCGACTCTCTGGTTGATGTAGCGTATGCCACCTCGAATTTGCCCCTTCGGGGAGCGAAAGGCTGGTTGTATGAAGGTGGAATCCGGGAACCATTGATTATCAAATGGCCCGGGCAGGGAATGAAGGGAACAGAATCTGATGTGCCGGTAATAAGCACAGACTTTTTCCCCACTATTCTCGATATGCTCGGATTGCCGATCCCAACGGAAAACAAGCTGGATGGCGTGAGTATCGCCAACCTTGTAAAGGGTCAAACGGAGCTGGACAGGGAGGCTATCTATTGGCATTTTCCTCACTACAGCAATCACGGCATGCAGAGTCCCGGAGGAGCTATTCGCAGTGGTGATTATAAATTGTTGGAATACTTTGAAAATGGATCTGTTCAACTGTTCAATTTGAAAGACGACATTGGGGAGCAAAATGATCTCGCAGCTTCCGAACCTGAAAAAGTTCGGGAATTGAAAGCTATGTTACAAAAATGGAGAGAGGATATAGGTGCGAATATGATGCCCCCAAATCCCAATTATAAACTTTGATGTAATAATAGTATTATCTGGATTGGCCTCTCGCGCGCGATTGTCGGCGACTGGCACATCAAAAAAGGAGAGACGGAGCTGATCAAACATCAAATTGTAGCCTATACCGGCAAATTGAACGATATAGAAATGAAAGACCTGTGGAACGACTACAGCGGCATTTAATCCTGGATGGTTACGGAAGCCTTATGGGATTTGGCTCAGGAATCGGGACGGAGTAGCAGATATCATGTTGAAGAACCTTAATACGAAACTATAATTGCATGCAAAGCGAGAAAATAAAAGTTGCAATCGTCGGGCTTGGCTTTGGCGCAGAATTCATACCAATCTATCATGCACACCCGCATGCGGAGCTTGTTGCTATATGCCAACGTACGAAGTCAAAACTGGATGAAATTGGCGATGCATTTGGTGTCGAAAAAAGGTATGAGTCCTATGAGGATTTATTGAAAGACCCTGATATTGATGCCATTCATATTAATACCCCTATTCCGCTGCATGGTATTCAATCCATTCAGGCATTGAAGGCTGGTAAACATGTGGCCTGCACAGTGCCAATGGCCACTACAGTGGAGGAATGCCGCCAGATTGTGGAACTCGTCCAGGAAACCGGGCTGAAATATATCATGATGGAAACGGTAGTGTACGCCCGTGAATTCCTCTTCATGAAGGAACTGTACGAAAAAGGGGAATTAGGGAAAATTCAATTTTTGAAAGCCAGTCATCAACAGGATATGGATGGATGGCCTGACTACTGGCCGGGCCTCCCTCCGATGCACTACGCCACACATTGTGTTGGTCCGGTCTTAGGCCTGACACGGGGTGAAGCTGAATATGTTTCTTGCTTCGGATCGGGAACAATCAGGAAAGAACTTCACAAATACTATAACAGCCCATTTGCAGTAGAAACAATGCACATAAAATTCCGAAATTCAGACCTCTCCGCCCAGGTACATCGATCACTTTTTGATGTCGCTCGTCAATACCGGGAGAGTTTTGAGGTATATGGATCGAAGCAATCCGTGGAATGGCCGCTAATCGAAGACCAGCCGCTGGTGGTTCATACTGCTAAGAGACCTGAAGCAGAAATACCGGAGCAGGTGACCTGTCCTGATTATGCCCGCTACTTGCCCGAAGAAATTCAAAAGTTTACCACCAACGGTGTGTATGACCTGGATGAACATCAGCATTTGTCATTTGCACAAGGTGGTGGCCATGGGGGGTCTCATCCTCACCTTGTCCATGCTTTCATTGATGGTTTGTTTAATGGTAAAGAACCATACCCCAATGCTGTGCAATCCGCCAACATCACCTGTACCGGGATCCTTGCACATGAATCAGCAATGAAAGGTGGTGAGCTTATTAGGTTGCCGGATTTCACCTTAAATAACCAGATATGATGCTAAAAAGAAGTTTGATCTCAATTATCGCTATTTGTCTGATAGGCCATTTTAGCCTGGTCGGGCAACTGAATCAAGACGGTCAGGTCTCCGAGCCCGGGCCTGCAAACGATAGCCCTCCGAATGTCCTTTTTATTGCAGTAGATGATCTCAACGACTGGGTGGGGCATCTTGGAGGCCATCCGCAAGCAAAAACGCCAAACATCGATCGTTTGGCGAAGAATGGCGTTACATTTTCCAGAGCCTATTGCTCCGCCCCTTTGTGCAACCCGTCCAGAATTAGTTTGCTGACGGGTATTTTACCTTCAAATTCCGGAGTTTATGGCAATGGAGAATTGTTGCGTGAGAAATTGCCTGATGCAAAAACGCTGATGGAATATCTGCAGGAGAATGGCTATTCAGCGCAGGGTGGAGGAAAAATTTTTCATGGGATTGGACCCATAGATCCGGATTCCTGGGATTACTATTTCCAGCTTTCCGGTGATGAGCAGCAAAAAGTCCGAGCAACACAGTATTCCGCCAAGAGACAAGAAGGCCTGCCGGAATCTGCATGGACACCATGGGGCCCCCTCGAAGTAAGCGACGAGGAGATGTTCGATGTAAAGGTTGTGAATTGGACCATTTCGGAACTCGAAAAGTCGCAGGAAAAGCCCTTCTTTCTCGCCTGTGGATTTACCAAGCCGCATTTGCCCTGGTATGTTCCTCAAAAGTATTTCGATCTGCATCCACTGGATAGTATTATACTTCCGGAAACGTTGGAAAACGACCGGGATGATCTTCCGGCATGGGGCAAGAAATTCGCAGCTGAAGTACACGACGTTTCAAACGCCTGGAACTTCGCTACACATGGCGAGGATCATGACATGGTGCTTAAGTACAATCAGTGGCAGAGAGCGGTGCAGGGTTACCTGGCTAGCATCAGTTTCATCGATGAACACGTAGGTCGCTTGCTAGACGCCCTGGAAGCAAGTGAGCATGCGGATAACACGATAGTCGTATTGTGGGGTGATCATGGATGGCATCTTGGAGAAAAGCAGCATTGGCGCAAACATGCCTTGTGGGATGTAACTACCCGGTCAACGCTGGTAATCTCAGCTCCGGATGGGGTACAAAAGAATGGCATTTGCGAGCGTCCGGTTAGTCTCATCGATCTGTATCCGACCCTGGTTGAGATGTGTGGATTGCCTGGTCGCCAGGGCCTGGATGGGCAAAGCATAGCTCCTCTTTTGCGAAATCCGGAGTTGGAATGGGAACGCCCGGCGCTAATGACTTTTGGATACCAAAACCACGCCGTTCAGACCGAGCGGTGGCGTTATATTCGATACAATGATGGTGGTGAAGAGCTATATGATCACACCCAGGATCCCAATGAGTGGACCAATCTTGCTTCACAATCGGAATATGAAGCGGTTATAAAAGAATTGAGAAAGTCGATGCCTAAATTGAATCGCCGGTAGAACTAATGTCATCTCTATGAAGAACCATTTAAATGAGACTATCATGTTATTGAGACAGAAGTGTGTAATAATTATTGGCATATTGTTGTTCGGTTTCTATTCTTATGCAAGTACTGATATAGAAACCAGACCAAATGTTATTGTCATAATGACCGATGATCAAGGGTATCCTGAGTTGTCTATTCATGGCAATCCAATTCTAAAAACGCCAAATTTGGACAGGTTTGCTGAAAGCAGTGTTCGGTTTGGCGATTTTCATGCCGCTCCTATGTGCGCTCCCACCCGTGGACAACTTCTGACAGGTATGGACGCTGCTGCAAATGGATTGGTAAATGTTAGCAGTGGACGGGCCTTTTTAAAGCCTGGACTCCCTACTATGGGAAACATTTTTATGGCCAATGGCTATACCACAGGAGTTTTTGGAAAATGGCATCTTGGAGCAAACTATCCTTACCGTCCCCAGGATAGAGGGTTTGAAGAGTCAGTGTGGTTTTCATCATCGCATATTGGTTCCGTCTCCGACTATTGGGGTAATGACTATTTTGACGACACTTACTGGCACAATGGGGAACATCAGAAATACAATGGTTATTGTACCGATGTTTTCTTTGGAGAGGCAAAAAAATTTATAGAAAACTCAATAGAAGAGGAAAAGCCATTTTTTGCCTATATCCCTACTAATACTCCTCACGGACCTTTTAATGCAAAAGAAGAAGATATAAAAGCATTGGAAGAGCTATATGATAAATCAACTTTTCCCGGTAAGAATGAGGAATTAAAAAAACCATTGGTTAGTTACCTGGCTATGATTCGGAATATTGATACGAATGTGGGCAGTTTATTCGAATTCCTCGATGAAAAAGGTATTCGAGACAATACAATAGTTGTTTTTCTTACCGACAATGGAAGCATCATGGGTATTAGGTATTTTAATGCGGGCATGCGGGGAATGAAAACTGAACTTTGGGACGGTGGACATCGGGTTCCCTGCTTCATTAGCTGGCCAAAAGGTGATTTTAAAAATATTGGGAACGAAGTTTCAGGGTTGTCTCAGGTTCAGGATATTCTTCCAACGCTTGTTGACCTTTGTGGCTTAAATAAGCCTACTCCAATACCCTTCGATGGAATGAGTTTAGCTCCTGTATTAAGGGGTGAAGAACAAATTGATGACGACAGAATGCTAATAATGAATTACAGTAGGATGCCTAATTTTATTAACTATCCTGCCCCCCATGGTCAAACAGTTGTAAGAAAAGAAGGTGCTGCCGTGCTTTGGAAAGGATGGCGGTTGCTGGAGTCTCGCGAACTTTACAATAGAAGTACCGACCCATTGCAAAAGGACAATGTCTATGAGAAAAATCTGGAGGTTGTGAAAAAGATGGAAAACCAGCTTGATATCTGGTGGGACGATGTAAAAGAAGAAGTGAATGAACCACAAAAAATTATAATCGGAAGCGACAACGAAAATCCAAGTATTTTAACTGCCTGCGATTGGTTAGATGTATTTATCGATCAACAGCCCCAGATCAGCAGAGGAGAGCAAAAGAACAGTTATTGGTGTTTGGATGTTGCACAGGAGGGAGACTATGAAATTGAACTTCGTCGCTGGCCCAAAGAAACAGACTCACCAATTGCCGGAGAATGTACAATGATTGACAGGAACGGAAATATTGGAGGAACAGCTTTACCCATAGTTTCTGCCAGTATCTATATCGGGGGAATGGAACTACGCTCTATTGCAGAGAAAACTCCATATGGTTTCGAAGGATTAACAAAGACAGTGTCCGCTGAAGATAAAGCCATAACGTTTGATGTACACCTGAAACCGGGACCTATTTATTTGCACACTTTCTTTAATATAATTTCACAGGGGACTATTGGGGCATATTATACTTACGTAACACGTAAATAAATTTTAGACTTATGAAAATTTGGATGACTCTAAATATAATTTTTGCATTTGCCTTACTTTCTGTTTTTGAGGTTTGTGCACAGGATAAGAAACCGCTCAATATTCTTCTTTTTACAGCTGATGATCTAGATAAGAAAACCCTGGGCTGCTACGGAGGTAAAGTTGAAGATATCTCTCCCAATATTGACAAGTTTGCATCAGAGGGCCTGATGTTTAATCATGCCTATGTAAATAATTCTATTTGTACTCCGAGTAGAGGAATTTTAGCAACAGGCTTGTACGGACATAATAGCGGCATAATGGGATTCATGAAAATGCCACCTGATCGCAAAACGCCGCTTATTATGGAAGTAATGAGACAGCATGGATATCAGCTTGGAATATTGAGTAAGGTAGATCATTCAACTCCCAAAGAAACTTTCAAGTGGGATTTTGTAAACACACATGATCAGCTTGGGTATGGCAGAAATCCTGATTTATATTATGAAAAAGCCAAGGACTTCTTTGCTATGGCTAAAGATGCCGGTAAGCCTTTCTACTTTATGGTGAATTCAGATGACCCACATCGGCCTTTTTTTGTCCCCGGCGAAGAACTAAAAGGTGGAATGGCAGAACCTTCACGCATATATACCCCGGAGGAAATCGAGGTTCCCGGATTTTTGCCGGACCTGCCCGATGTCCGTCGAGAGTTGAGTTATTACTACAATTCGGCGAAACGACTGGATGATACTTTTGGAAAAGTGATGCAGGCGCTTGAGGAAAGTGGATACAAGGATAATACATTGGTAATCTTCATGTCGGATAATGGAATTGCCCTTCCGTTTGCAAAATGTGATAATTACGATGCAAGCAGCAGAACCCCATGGATAGTACGGTGGCCTGGAGTTATCAAGGAGGGAACTATAAATGACGAGCACCTCATTTCAGAGGTTGATTTTTATCCAACTATTTTGGATGCCACCGGCATTAAAACAAGTGAAAAACCTGACGGAAAATCCCGTCTGGCTCTTTATAGAGGAGAAACACAACAAAATGATGCGATCGTATTTACCCAAATAGATAATAAATCTGGCGGGACACCAATGCCAATGCGAAGTAATGCAAGTCCAATGCGAAGTGTCCAAACCCTTGATTATATCTACATTTTTAATGCATGGGCATATACTAACGTTATACACTATACCAATAACGAAGGTATCACCATGAAAGCGATGGAGGAAGCTGCTCAATCAAATGAAGAAATCAAAAACAGGGTTAATTCTTTTCGAAAGCGTCCACCAGAAGAATTTTATAATATCAAGGAAGACCCCGATTGTTTGAATAATTATATATCAGACCCAAAATATTCCGGTGAAATACAGAAAATGAGAAACGAATTAGAAAAATGGATGAAAAAATATACGGATCCTCTTTTGGCTGTTTATAAAAATAGAAATGATGTAGACAAAACCAGGGAAAGGCTTTATGAATTATACCCTGAACTGGAAAAAGTGGATGATACTAATAAATAATCAAGATGACCTTAAACTATCCAATGTGCCTACTAAAGTATATATGCAAGAAACAGAGGATAGTTCGATGCGATCAGGAGCCCGCTTATTGATTTGACTAGGTCAATAAAAGTTTATTGTTAGAGATATGATTAATCATAAATGAACAAGAACATGAAAAAAATATTCAAAGTACTATTATTTTTTTTGATCTCATTGAATGTTAGTGGTCAAAACAAAGTAGACAATAAATTGACATTTAATCACAACTATCCGAAAGTCTAATTTCAAAAAACGGATAAAATAGCGGAAAAAGTTCAAACCTTTGA